>JAQGOX010000605.1 GCA_028293365.1 Verrucomicrobiales bacterium
CGAAGCCCACGGTACAGGAACCCTCCTCGGCGATCCCATCGAGGTCGAGGCACTTAAAAAAGCGTTCAAACCTTTCACCGACCGAAGTCATTTTTGTGCGCTCGGTTCCGTCAAAGCAAATATTGGACATACCGAAGGGACAGCGGGAATTGCCGGAGTGATCAAAGCAATTCTCTGCATGAAGCATGGATTTATTCCTGCAATGCCAGGTTTGCGTGAAGTCAATCCCTATTTGAAGCTGGACGGGTCTCCCTTCTTTATAAATCCGGAGGGAAGAGAGTGGGCTCAACCTGAGGAGCACGCGCGCCGCGCGGGAGTGAGTTCCTTTGGGATGGGGGGAGCGTACGCACATGTGGTTGTAGAAGATTATACCGATAACCGTGTATCTGTATTGGGCGACGGGTTGCATTGCTTGGTGCTCTCGGCGCAAAACGAAGTCCGATTAAAAGAGCATGCAGGGCGCTACTCCGAATTTTTGGCTCACTCAGGTGATAATGTTTCGCTGCCGGATCTTTGCTATAGCTTGCGGATGGGGCGCCAATCGATGGATCAGCGTCTTGCAATTGTTTTCGAATCAAAAGAGCAATTGAAGGAGCTGCTGAACGTTTATCGCTCAGACTTGAAGCATCCGGACATATTTACCGGCAAACGGTCGCCTTCTTCCCTCACGGCTGAGACGAAAGGTGAACCGCGAGATCGAGCATCGTACCGAGAGTTGATGAGTGCCTGGGTGACAGGAACCGACATCCAATGGGATAAATGGAACGATGGAAAGCGCATTTCACTTCCTACTTACCCGTTCGAGCGGCGCCGTTGCTGGATGCCACCCACCGGCCGCGAAGGTCCGGACGTTGCCATAGCGTCCTCCAGCGTCCTTGGTCCTTTTATCGATACTATCGTTCCATCTCTGAACGGCGCTCTTTTCGTGAAATCCTTCAGTGGTGCGGAGAATCTGCTGAAAGACCACTGCGTGTTCGGCAAGTCGGTATTGCCGGGGGTCGCACATCTGGAGATGGCGCTGGCGGCCGCGCGGTTGTTGCATCCTGGAGAAAATCCAATCTTGCGGAATGTTTTTTGGAAACAGCCTATTCTGGTTGGTGCTGGTGGTTTGCGATGTGAAATCAATTTAAAGAGCGCAGATTCGAGCCTCGCGTGGAGTATTTGCAGTGGAGTAACTGAGTATACGACCGGCCTCATTGACCTCGGCGCTGGGAATGGCTCTCGCGAACGCATTTTTGATATTACACTGATTAAGAGCCGGCTTTCCCAAAAAGAGCAGGGGACGAACTTGTACGAACGCTTCTCTGCAGTTGGAATCGAATACGGCCCGCTTTTTCGTTCCGTGAAGCAGGTATGGGCCAATGATCGCGAAGCTCTTTCGGAAATCGTAGTGGAAGGTAGCGAACTGAGATCTACGCGTGCACTGGACGCGATGCTTCAATCAGCGCTCACTCTATACAGAAAAGGAGTGGAAACCCTCGATCCATGCCTGCCGTTTGCTTTTGATTCGGCTATTCTTGGAACGGATTTTCCATCCGTTTGCTTCGGTTACCTGACTGCCGACACGCCGCCAAATCCAGGTGAGGAAGCAGTCGTTAACTTCTTTCTGTTGAACACAGAGGGCGCAGTCCTGGCCGAAATTCGAGAGCTCAACCTCCGGTTGGCGCGGCGGACGCAGTCATCCCCTGTGAATGCGATCCCCCCAATTCAATACTTCCGACCGCGTTGGAAAAAAGAATCGCAGAACATTCGGTTTAGACCTGCGCCTGCGCAGATGCTGATTTTTCATCATGGAAACGACTCTGCTTTGGCGGAGACTTTGGGGAAACATAAGCTGGGAGAGGAGGCTGTCTTCGTTCAGCTCGACAGTAAGTACGAGAAGTTGGATCGAAATCGCTATTCGATCGACGGCAAGAATATCGCTCATTTTGGGGCGGTTCTGGGAGAGTTAAACTCAATTGAGACGGTTTACTTTTTAGGGGCACTTCCATCCGGCTCGGACCGTGGTTTTACTTTGCAAGAGGCCTGCCGATGGAATGCCTACTCGTTTTTGCACCTGGTCCAGGCTTTGCCATCGGAACAAAAGCTCGAGCTCAAAGTTCTGACGCGCGAAGTATATTCAGTAAGCGGAATGGAAGACCTACAACCCTGCGGAGCAATCGCGGTCGGTTTGGCAAAAGTGACTGCTCGAGAGTTTCCGAATTGGACGGTCAGTTGCATAGATATCGACGAAATCAGCAATGGTCTGATCGCATCAATTGAACATGAAATCAGTGGAGAATGTTCTTTTCGGAACGGCGAACGATTCGTTCGAGTTCTTGATGCCGTTGAGCTTCCGCCCACCTCGGGAACGGGCCTGCCACAGAGCATTCCATTTCGCGAAAAGGGAGTTTATCTAATCGCAGGAGGAAAAGGCGGGCTTGGACTCGCGTTGAGCGAATATTTGGCGAAAGAATTCAAGGCACGGTTGATTTTGTTGGGACGCAGTCCGATTGATCCCCAGCAAGCTGTGCTTCTGCAGCGGTTGGAGGCTCTCGGAGGAGAAGTCATATACATTCAGGCTGACATTGCAGATTCGGCTGAAATGCAAATGGCCCTAAAAACTCCGAAGGATCGTTTCGGCCGGATCAATGGTTTAGTTCATTCAGCGCTCGTCCTCGCAGATCAGGCAGTCGTCCGATTGGATGATGAAAACTTGTTTTCTGTATTGCGACCGAAAGTCGAAGGAACCATCGCGTTGGAAGAGGTAACGCGCGATGAGCCTTTGGATTTCGTGCTATACTTTTCCTCTTTAAACTCGTTTCTAGCGAACACGGGGCAATCCAATTACGTTGCGGGATGCGCATTTCAAGATGCTTTTGCTGAATCGTTGCGGCGACATCGCCGCTGTCCGGTCTACACCATAAACTGGGGGCTCTGGGGCGAGGTCGGAATCATGGCTCGACAGGGCCAACCTGATCGGTTCTCGAGATTGGGCGTGTATCCAATCGGGGTGAGCGAAGGAATTGCCAGTTGTGTACGCATCCTTGCAAGCGACATCTCGCAGATGATTGCTGCAAAAATAGACTCAACTGCACTCGCGGCGAGCGGCCTGAGAATCGAAGGATTTCAGCAGTTATTGCCAAGTGGGTGTTCTTCTATTACCGGCATCAAAAGCGAGATTGCGGCAATCGAGAAATCGGCTGCAGCGAACGTAGCGAGCTGGAGTAGCGGCCTTCAGGATATCGATGCGTTCTGTATTCAGCGTCTGTCTAACATTCATGGTTTACCAGGCGCGGAGCCACCAAAAACCTGGAAGCCAAAATTTCATTCGCTCTGGAGCGCGACAGCAACTCTGCTAATTAATCAAGGAAGGACTGTGGTTGATGGCGAACACAATTCCGTGTTCGAAGCGCATTTTGAGCTCGCCGGCAGGTGCCTGGATGCGTTTACGGATATTGTCTCGGGAAAAGTTGCCGCGACCGAGGTTCTTTTTCCGAATTCCTCAATGGAACTACTTGAGCCCATATACTCGGGCAATCCTTTCGCTGATTTCTATAACGAGCTATCTGCTGAAAGTGTGGGCATTTGTTTGAGACGATTGCTGCAGGCGGCGCCGGATCGGGCAATTCGGGTTCTTGAAATCGGTGCTGGAACTGGTGGGACCAGTAGGTTTGTTTTGGAGAAAATTGCGAAAGTGATAAGCGATGAGGGGATAGCATCTGGGAGAGTGCAATACGTTTACACAGATCTTTCGGATGGGTTTCTCCACCATGGTCGTGAACGGTTTGGCGCAAAATATTCCTTCGTTGAGTTTCGGGCG
>JAQGOX010000629.1 GCA_028293365.1 Verrucomicrobiales bacterium
CGGCGGAGCAAGCTTCGGCACCTACTCCTTCGAACAACCCGCCGCCGGGTGGTGGCCAAGGCCCGCGTCGGGACCAGGGACGGCCCAGATTTCCGCGCCGGGACCGGGGACGAGGCCGTCGCGGACCGGTCCAGCGCCTACCGGAGCGCCAGGGAGGCGGCGAACGTCTTCCAGAGCGTCGGGCACCCGATCAACCACGAGAACCGCGTCAACGGGAACGGGAGGTGGAACAGCCTTCAGTCAGGCACAAGGCAGGGTCACCATTGGCCGAAGCAGTTTTTGAAGTCGATCGGATCCGACAAGTTCTAGAGGGAGTCTTGCAGGATATGGAGCATGTCCTGGGTCAATTGGAACAGGCGGAAGCCGATCAGACAGCCAGCGAGCAGGAAATTGATACTTTGCGACGATCTCTCGAATCTTTGCACCGAAGCAGCCATTTGCCGAGGGGCTAAATTTTCTTTTCGATTCCCTTGACAATAAATTGGGAGGGGTGAATAGTCTGCGCAGGTTTACGAATGACGAATTTTTAAGTGGGCTCGTAAAAGCGGTTTGTTCTTTGAATAGCCCATAATGTTTTTCGGTTCGAGTATTGTACAGCCGATCCGAAGATTCCTCGTAGACCCCAGTTGTACTGATTCTGAAAATTCCCCGGGTTTCTCGGTCACCCTCTGACTTAGAAACCCGGTTTTTTTTGTACCGGAAAGCTTTTCTTCATTTGCAGTGACCTTTCGCGCCCGTTAAGCTAAAGGTCTATTTTATGACGTTGACCGAGAAAATATTAGCTCGTGCTGCTGGTAAAGCACAGGTTCAGGCGGGCGACAATGTTTGGGTGAAAGCCGATGTACTCATGACGCATGATGTTTGCGGCCCGGGTACTATCGGAGTTTTCAAACGTGAATTCGGGAACGACGCCAAAGTTTGGGACCGAAACAAGATCGTTATAATCCCCGACCATTACATCTTCACTTCTGATTCGAAATCCAACCGAAACGTTGATATTCTGCGTGAGTTCGTGCGGGAACAAGACCTGCCGTATTTCTATGATGTTATCGACGATCCGAAGGGCAACTGGCATTTCGACGCAAGCAAAGGGCCCCTAAAGCGCCAGTACGGATCGCATTTTGCGGGCGTTTGCCATACAGCGCTGCCTCAAAAAGGCCACACCCGTCCGGGCGAAATTCTGTTCGGCACCGATTCGCATACATGCATGGCAGGGGCTTTTAACGAATTTGCGACCGGGATTGGGAATACCGACGCCGGCTTTGTTATGGGAACCGGCAAACTCCTGTTGAAAGTGCCGGAGACCATGCATTTTCGCCTCGAAGGCAAGTTGCAGCCGGGCGTCATGGCTAAAGATGTCATTTTGCATTGCATCGGCCAAATCGGATTCGATGGCGCTACCTATCGCGCAATGCAGTTCGACGGACCGGGCGCGACCAATCTTTCGATCGATGATCGGATGACCATTGCGAATATGGCGATCGAGGCCGGCGGAAAAAATGGGATTTTCGAGTTCGACGCACAGACGAAAGCTTTTGTAGATTATCGTTGCAAATTAAATGGCACAAAATCGGACTATGAACCTGTGGAACGTGATACGAACCAAAAGTTCGTTTTCGAATACACTGTAAACCTCGACGAACTTGAACCCACGGTGGCCTGCCATCCCGATCCCGGTCAACGCAAGCTCGCCAAGGAAATGAACGTAAAACTAGACCGGGCGTATATCGGTTCCTGCACAGGGGGCAAAACCAGCGACTTCCTTGAATTTGCGCGCGTGCTGCGTGGAAAACACGTCGTCATCGACACATTCGGAGTGCCGGCGACTCCAGAAATAGTTCACGATTTACAGAGTGCTCGGTGGGATGAAAAAACCATCTGGGAAATTTTGGTGGATGCAGGTGTCCAAATGACTGAAAACGCCGGCTGCGCCGCCTGTCTCGGAGGTCCTGTCGATACGTTTGGGCGCATGAATACGCCTTTGAAATGCATCAGCGCAACGAACCGGAATTTTCCCGGTCGCATGGGGCATAAGGAATCGCAAGTCTTTTTGGCATCGCCCGCAACGGTCGCGGCGAGTGCTTTGACCGGAAGAATTACGGATCCTCGCGAATACTTATCGTAACCACGATAGGAGAAACCCTGCAGTGCAAATGACCCGAAAAACCTGAACGCGAGTGGATCGGGAAAAACTGGATCGCTGGTGTGAATGGGGAATCCTTGGGCTGATTCTAGGGACGCTCGTCTATGCGCCGCTTGCGTTCGGAGCTACGCGGCCGCTTGACCTGGCAGTTCTGCTCGGTGTTTCGAGCGCGGTGCTTGTGCTGTGGGGAATTCGCTTTTGGACTCGCGATAACTATCGGATTCTTTGGGCTCCCGTTTGTTGGGTGGTTCTGGCTTTTCTTGCATTTTCGATTTTTTGTTACCTCCATTCACGCGTTGAATATGCTGCACGAATGGACCTGCTCAAGATCCTGGTGTATGGCGTGGTTTTCTTCGCGACTCTGGACAATCTCAACAAACAGGAATGGGTTCAGGCCGTAGTTTTCACGCTGGTAGCTGTGGGAGTTTGCATATCTTTCTACGCTGTTTACCAATTTATTACCGCCTCAAAATGGATTTACAACGTTCCCCAGCCCGTGGGTTACCATGGGCGAGCCTCTGGAACCTACATTTGTCCAAACCATCTCGCTGGCTTTCTCGAACTAGTGCTGCCTCTGGCGCTCGCATTTGCGATCACGAGCCGCCTGAAGCCGCTCTACAAAGTTTTGCTCGGCTATTCGGCGCTCGTTATGGCTGCCGGAATTGCCGTTACCATTTCCCGTGGCGGTTACGCGGTCACTGCGATTGGAATGCTCGCTTTTTTTGGAATTCTACTTTTCAACCGCGCCTACAGGCTTCCCGCTATTATCATTTTAGTTCTGCTCATTGCGGGTGGCGCGATTTTTGCGAACCGTTCTTTGATTTCGCAGCGGAGGATTGGGCAAACCCGGGATATGAAGGGAAACTTTGGCGATGGCCGACTATTTTACTGGGGACCGGCAATCGTGATTTGGCGTGAACATTTTTGGACCGGCGGAGGCTTAAATCACTTTGATTTTCTGTTTCGCGAGCATCGCAACGAAGTATCGCAAGGACGTCCGGTAAGGGTTCACAATGATTTTTTGAACACGCTGGCTGACATGGGTATAATTGGATTTACCCTCGTGCTCTCCTGCTGGACGCTTTTGCTTTTGGGAATACTCCGGACCTGGAGATTCGTGAGCCGGACAAATGACATTTCCACGAAACCGAGTAATCGATTTGCCTTCGTTTTTGGAGCCTCGATCAGCCTGCTGATTATTTTGCTTCATTCAGCGACTGATTTTAACATGCATATTCCTGCAAATGCATTGGTTACAGTGGTTTTGTTCGCGTTGGTAACTGGTCATCTTCGTTTCGCCACCGAACGATTTTGGGCGGACCCGCGCGTGATTGGCCGAGCACTTGCAATGTTGCCGATTGGAGCGGCCATTTTCTATTTCTCTCAAAAGGGAATCCGACTTTGGCATGAAGATCGGTTGGAACGTCGTGCGGACCAATACAATCTTACGGACAGCGAACAAATCGAGTTTCGAAAACTGGCCTACAAGGTCGAGCCGATGAATTACGACACAACCTACTGGATCGGGCAGGCTTATCGTGTCAAAAGTTTCGATGGTGATCTCGGGTACGAGAAGCTGGCTGAAGAAGCTATGATTTGGTTTGGTCGGGGAATTGCTTTAAATCCTTATGATGGCAATAATTACCTGTATTATGGAATGTGTCTTCATTGGTTGAAGCGACCTATGGAAGCGAGCGAGTATTTCAAAAAAGGGCAGGCGGCTGATCCCGCGAGCGCTTTCACTTACGCGATGCTGGGTTGGCACTACTTTCAGCTTCATCAATACGAAAAAGCGCAACAATGGTTCCTAAAATCGATCTGGAAAGTTCCGGAGAACAATGCTACCGCGCAGATATATCTCAAAATCGTCGCAGAGAAGCTTGCTCTCCCGCCCAACCTTCGTTAATGTCCTGTGTTTCAAGGACTAAATATCGAATTGACATTGGAAAGCAAATCTTTACAGTGTCGCAGGATTCTAGATGACATCGAAAAAACCAGGAGCAAAACTATGAGATTAGTTGGAGGATTTTCAAAACTGTTGGGGTATTCAGTCGCCGTTGCCGCTGCAATGTTGGTTACAACCGCCGAGGCCAAGGTCAATAAGGCTATCGTGCGCGCGGTCCGCGGGACTGCCGATGTCTCCACGGACAAGGGTAGTACGTGGAAGCCGGTTCGTGTCGGCTCGCAGCTTTCGCCCAGCACAACCATTAGGACTGGAGTTGGTTCGGTTGTGGATTTATTTTTAGGTGATAACGGCCCAGTCGTTCGCGTCACAGCGGATACCGAAATGGGAATCGACCGTCTCGACAGCGAAGGTACCGGAGCTGACAAAGTCATCGAAACTCAATTGGACCTTAAGAATGGCCGAATCCTGGGTAACGTAAAGAAACTCGCTGACGCGTCCAAATATGAAGTCAAGACTCCAGTGGGAGTTGCGGGTATTCGTGGCACTGAATATGACATCAGTGCAAATGGTACTGTCCACGTCATCTCAGGTGTAGTTCAGGTGGTCTATGTTGACATGACTGATCCTGCTAATCCCAAGACCACCACCGTTACAGTCACCGAAGGACAAACTGCGAGACCACCCACGGCTCCTGGTCAACAGCCAACGATAGTCAGCACTACCGCGCTCCCCCCGGATCAACGCCCGACTCTTTCGGATGTCCGCGCCATTGAAATAG
>JAQGOX010000641.1 GCA_028293365.1 Verrucomicrobiales bacterium
ATGCCGGACCGACGCATTTCAGCACCGACTGGCCAGCCGTCATTCCCGTAATGCGCTGTCCCATCCGGACGCTCGGAGGCAACTCTTTGCCAGTCATCTCCGTGAGCTTCGTTTTGGGATCGAACAAGTCGAGATGAGATGGAGCACCTGATTGGAAAAGATAAATCACTCGCTTTGCCTTCGGGGCGAATGAAAGTGTTTTTAACGCACCGCTGGTATTGCGCGCTGCCTCAATGCCAAAGGACTTGCGATTCAAAAGGGACCCGAGTGCGATTGCTCCGAGGCCGGTGGTGCTGCGCGTTAGGAACGCACGGCGAGAGAGGATTCGTTGCGCTTCATTTTGAAACATGATTATTCCCAGGGGTTGGATTATTTCGTAATCGTCTCGTCCAGATTCAGCAGCACGTTGGCAACGGATGCGAGAGCTGCCAGTTCCACGGTGTCTCCCTGTTCGGGGCGTTTTAACTCGCCGATTTTCAGGAATTCTTCGGCGCCTTTGGGATCGGCTTCAAAATTGGCGTGCTGTTGGTCGTAGGTTTTTTGCAGCAGCGCAATTTCATCCGGCCTTGGTATCCGTCCCAGAGTATGGCGAAACTCCAGGAGCAGCCGTTTCTGCGGATCAGTCGGAGCTTCACTCAGCACCCGTTGAGCGAGGGCGCGCGCCGCTTCCACGAACACCGGATCGTTCATCAAGACCAGAGATTGCAGCGGGGTTTGCGTAGTCTGGCGATAGACAGTGCAGACTTCGCGGTTTGGCGCGTCGAAAGTGGCAAACGAAGGATAATGGGCGGAGCGGCGCCAAAAGACGTACATTCCGCGACGATAGAGCAGGTCGCCATGGTCCTGGACATAGGTTGCATCGACCCCGTCCCAAATTCCGTTCGGCTGGTACGGCTTCACACTTGGGCCACCCACTTTGGTGTTTAATAATCCGGAAACGGCCAATGCATTATCCCGGATGAATTCGGCATCGAGCCGCATGCGTGGTCCGCGCGTAAGCAACCGATTGTAAGGATCGCGTTCAAGTTTTTCTTCGGAAACCTGGCCAGATTGACGATAGGTGGCGCTCGTCAACATCAGGCGCACAATTTGTTTCACATTCCAGGGAGATACGGTCACTTTTTCCGAATTCAAGCTTGGTTCTTGCGCGACTTCTCCTCCGTCGCGGAATTGAACGGCGAGCCAATCGAGCAGTTGCGGATGGCTCGGCCATTCGCCCTGGGAGCCGAAATCATTTTCCGTCTTGACCAGTCCGGTTCCGAAAAACATTCCCCAGTAACGATTCACAGCGACCCGGGCGGGCAGGGGATTCTCCTTCGTAACCAGCCAGCGAGCCAGCGTCAGACGATTGGTGGGACCTTCAGGCAGGGGCGGAAGGCATGCGGGTGTTCCTTCGTGGACGCGTTCGCCGGGATTACGGAAATCCCCGCGCACCAGGAGGAACGTTTCGCGTCCCGGCACCATATCCTCCATAATCAGAGTTGTGGGGATCTTGCTGTAAAACTCGTCCTTTTGCTTGCGGGCTTTGGCGAGATCCGCCTCTGAGCGGAGGTAATCTTCGGCGTAGTTCTCCTTGTAAAAACGGGCTACTTCCTCCCGCTCTTCATTGCTCCGATTTCCGCGCGATTTTGCCACGATTGGCATAAAGTCCTCCAGGACCCGAAGCCTGATATCTTCAGACGAGAGCGCCCGGTCATAAAAACGGACCTCTTCGATCAAGCCGGTGTAGGGATATTGAGCGTCACGGGAACCGACACGCACTGGCTCCTGATTCGTAATCGAGTCGGCCAGTTTATCGTTCTGCACCTCTGTATCGCGCCGTTTCCCGTTTACGTAAATTTTCACTCCCGCCGCTTTGCCCGACCCATCATAGGTGGCGAAAATATTCTGCCATTGCTTTAATGGAATCTGATCGCGCGTGCGCACCTTCAATGCATTGTCGGGCCATTTATTGATGATGTGCACTTCGATTCGCGCATCACTTACCAGTAAGTCGAATCCGCGATAAACGGGATCCTTTTCCATTTTGCTGAGGATGCAGCCGTCTTTGTTCTCGACTTTTACCCAGGCGCCGTAACTGAAAGAGTTGGTGCGATCGAAAGAAACCAGTTGGCCGAATTCAGCGTGACTTTTTCCATCCACTTTAAAGGCTTTGCCAATGCGACCATCTACGAATTCAGCTTTGTTGGTGGCGCTAAAGCGTCCTTCGTTGGTTTGAATTCCTTGAACCGAAAAATCTCCATTCAAACGGAGGAAAGCGACCAATCCCTTGTCATCCGGTTTGGATTGCCGACCGGTATTTGCCAGACGCTCCCATTTTTCCTGGGATTCTCCGAGTTCGTTGATGCGATCCTGAAGTGTTTTTTCCGCATCTTTGAGCCGGAAATCTGCTTCGACGAACTTTACCGCCTGTTCGGGAGTCGGCACCGCGAGACGCGGCGGCGGATTGTCGGTGCGGATGCGATCGAGACCTTTCTCCGGAACATTATGGAAGTAGGCGTAGAGTTGGTAATACTCTTTAGTTTTGATCGGATCGAATTTGTGATCATGACACTCGCAGCAAGCCACGGTTAGCCCGAGAAAAACCGACCCGAAAGTGTTCACGCGATCGGCCACATACTTATCGAGATATTCATCCGGATCAGCGCCACCTTCGTCGTTGGTCATGTTATTGCGCATGAATCCGGTGGCGACGCGCTGCGATTGCGATGCGTTCGGCATGAGATCTCCGGCGAGTTGCTCCACGACGAACTGATCGAATGGTTTATTGTCGTTAAATGAATTAATCACCCAATCGCGCCAGAGCCACATGAAGCGCACACCGTCAAAGTGGTAGCCGCTTGTATCGGCATAACGAGCCAGATCCAGCCAATGCTGCGCCATGCGCTCTCCGTAGTGTGGGGATAGCATCAGTCGATCAACGACTCTTTCGTAAGCATCGGGAGTATTATCCGCAAGAAAGGCGTCCACTTCCTCGATCGTGGGCGGCAATCCAGTCAAATCGAGCGTGGCACGGCGCAGAAGCGTTACTTTGTCGGCCTCTGGATTTGGCTTAAGCCCTTCTTTTTCAAGCCGCGCGAGAACAAAATTATCAATGGCATTGCGCGGCCAGTTTCTGTTTTTCACTTCTGGAAGCGATGCGCGCTCCGGAGGCATGAACGCCCAGTGCTTTTGCCATTTGGCGCCCTGCTGAACCCATCGAGTCAGCAAATCGATTTGCTCTTTGCTAAGCGGTTTTCCGCCTTTGGCCGGCGGCATTTTTTCATCGGGATCGGCGGAATGAATCCGCTCGATCATCGCGCTATTCTTCAGATCACCGGGCACAATCGCGCGCGCTCCCGATTTCAGTTCCTTCAATGCGATTTGTTCATTGTCCAGGCGCAATCCAGCTTTGCGTTTTGCCTCGTCAGGTCCGTGGCAGGCGTAGCAATG
>JAQGOX010000668.1 GCA_028293365.1 Verrucomicrobiales bacterium
GCTCGCTTCGCAGGAACTTTGCTCACGTCGAGCATCTGAATAGGACTGCTGATGGTCAACGTTAGTTTGTCACCGGCTCCTTCCAGCGGAACGATAATGTCGTTTGCCCGGAGCTGCGGGTCATTGATGACTTCTTTTGGCTCACGCACGGGACCGAAGGTGACGTGAACGCCATTGAAGACCTCGTTCCAGTGTGCCATCGGCTGTGAGCCGAAGATTTCATCGAGGATTGCCGTCAGTTGCGGCCGGTTCTCGGCCAGTTTCTTGGGATCAGAAAATCTCGGATCAGTAAGAAGATTCTCCTGGCCGATCGCTTTCAGGACCGCGGACACCTTGTCTGGCGTGACGACCAGAATAAACCAGGTGCCATCCGAAGAGCGATACACATTAAACCCGGCATTTGCGGGATGGGTGCGATCGTGCAGCCCGTAGAATGACGCCCCGGTGAGGGCCGCTTGGATAAACACACTCGCCGACCAGACACCCGCCGCGAGCAGCGAGGTCGTGACATAGGATCCTTTGCCGGTTCTTTCGCGACGATAGAGTGCCGTAGCAATTGCCGAATACAACGCCACCGCAGTGGCGTTGTCGCCGCTGCCTGCAACCGGCCAGGTCGGCGGCGAGCCGGCGTCGCGTGTCATCGAGAGCAAACCGCTTCGCGCCCAGAAGGCCGTGAGATCAAATCCAGGAAGATCGGCGTCGGGACCTTTTTCGCCGTAGCCGGTGATGTCAGCGTAAACCAGGCGGGGATTCCACTGGACCACATCCTCATACGTTAATTTAAGTTTTTTGCGCGCTGGCTGCGGCGTATTAACGATGAACACGTCCGCCCACTTGACCAATCGTTCGAGAATTTTCCCTGCTTCCGGAGATTTAAGATCGAGCGCTAGGCTGCGTTTGTTGCGGTTGGCCAATTCAAACGGATAAGGTAAGTCCGAATTCGGCTGCGGCGGGATCTTCTGTCCCATTCGCCACATCTCGCCTTTGGGCGGCTCCACTTTGATCACGTCCGCGCCAAAATCCGACAAGATGACGGCGGCGCTTGGACCCGCGATGAAGCTCGCGAAGTCAACAACCTTCAATCCTGAAAAAATGTTTTCGTTAGTCATATTCTCTGTCTTTTTTTTGATCGCTCAATTGGGAAACATCAGCGCCCTTGAAACTTTGCCGTGCGCTTTTCGAGAAACGCCGACGTGCCTTCCTTTTTGTCTTCGGTTCCGGCACAAAGCCCGAAGTAAGAAGCTTCAAGTGACAAGCCTTCTGCTTGGCTGGTTTCCAATCCTTTGTTCACCGCTTCGAGCGAATACTTCACGGCGATTGGTGCGTTGGAAAAAATCTGTTTGAGAATGGCCTCGGTGCGCGGGATGACGTTGGGAGAGGGGACGACTTCGTTGACCAAGCCAATGCGATACGCCTCCTGTGCGCTGATTATTTCTCCAGTCAGGATGAGCTGCAACGCACGGCCTTTTCCGACCAGGCGCGGAAGCCGCTGCGTTCCTCCACCACCCGGAAGTATTCCCAATTTGACCTCCGGTTGGCCGAACTTTGCCGTCTCCGAGGCGATTCGGATTGTGCAGGCCATGGCCGTTTCGCAGCCACCGCCGAGCGCAAAACCGTTGATGGCCGCGATCACCGGCTTGCCGAGATTTTCAACCAGGTTAAGGACTGCTTGTCCAAAACTACTGGACTCCTCAGCTTCGACGGCCGTCAATTGAGCCAGATCGCTGATATCCGCACAGGCGATGAAAGCTTTGTCGCCCGTTCCCGTTAAGATAACGCCTCGGACCTCACGATCATTCCGTGCGGTTTCGAACGCAGTTCGCAAATCCTCCCATGTTTTTGTGTTCAACGCGTTGAGCACCTTGGGACGATTGAGGGTCACATACGCGATGGGACCTTTCTTTTCGTACAACACATTTTCGAGTGCCAGTACTCCTGGCGATTCCGTTGCTGTTGCTGAACTCATATGATTTTTCTCTTTCTCAAAGTTTTCTGTTGGGGCTGTGTTTGATTGGTGAATTAAACGACCTCATCATACGAAAGCGCTGAAGCCGGTGATGGCTTTGCCGATAATCAGATTTTGCATCTGATACGTGCCTTCGTAGGAATAGAGTGCCTCGGCGTCTGCGAAGAAGCGGCCCACGTTATACTCGGCGGCGATGCCGTTGCCGCCCAACAGCTCTCGTGCCCACGCGACCGTCTCGCGGCACTTGGCAGTGGTGAAGGCCTTGGCGATCGCCGCGTGGGCGTCGCTGAGCTTGCCTTCAGCCTGTAATTGCGCCATGCGAACGATCAGGCACTGCGAAGCTGTGATGTTGGCAAGCATTTTGGCGAGGAGGTCTTGCACCAACTGGAACGAACCAATTGGTTTCCCGAACTGCAAACGTTCCTGGGAGTACTTGAGCGCATTTTCGTACGCGCCCATCGCGCATCCCGTCGATTCCCACGCCACCAGGAAGCGCGTCATTTTCAACTCCCTCGCGGTGTCGCGGAAGGAGCTGTCACCCTGGAGACGGTTCTCTTCCGGCACCCGGCAATTTTCCATTGTGATCAAACCGTTCTGGACCACTTTGAGCGCAATCTTGTTCTGGATCTTTTCGACTTGGAAGCCGGGCGTCGTTTTGTTCTCGATGATGAAGGCCTTGACCTGGTTGTCGGCCAGGTCGCGCGCCCAGATGATCGAGATGTCGCACCATGGAGAATTGCCGATCCATTTCTTCTGGCCGTTGATGACCCAAGTGTCTCCCTCGCGCTTCGCCGTAGTCGTCATCCCACCGGACGTTCCTGATCCAACCAGCGGTTCGGTCAGGCCGAAGCAGCCTATCTTTTCCCAGCGCGCCATCGGCGGCAGCCACTTTTGCTTTTGTTCTTCCGAACCGCCAAGATAGATGGAGCCCATCGCCAGGCCGTTGTGGACGCCGAAGAACGTCGCGATAGACGAGTCAACGCGCGCCATTTCCATGGCAATGAGACCGAATAGAAGCGCGCTGCCGCCACGGCAACCGTAACCCTTCATCGCGACGCCGCCGATGTTTAGCTCCTTAATCCCCGGCAACAGTTCAAACGGAAAGGCGTCTTCGACCCAATACTTTGTGATGATGGGTGCGACCTTGGTCTCCATGAACGCGCGAACTTGCTTCAAGACTTCCTTTTCCTCAGCGGGCAATGTTGATGCCAGATCGTAAAAATCGCTGTTTGGTGCCGGCAGCGGCTTTGGCCGCTTTATGGTTTTTGTCGTGGTCGGAGCGGCGGCCGATTTCGCCGCGGCTGCTGTTTCTGTAGCTGACATTTTGGTTCTCCTTTATTTTGGTTGAGATTAATTTGGTATTTTTTGTGATATCTCCAAATTGGATGCAGCTTTCTCCTGGATTAAGATTTTCCGTTTATGCCAGCCTGCGCGCGTAGCTTGAGTACTCCGATCATAACCCGGTTCTCATCTTTAGCGAGTTGTTCAACGGAGCGTCCAGCCGCTTCGCGCATGACTCCATCAATGACCGTTTGCTTTAGCTCAGGCGTGATGTTTGGAGTCCCAAGGGCTTTCATCATGCCTTGTAGCGGATCCATCAAATGTTCCATGAAGTGCTTGATTCCCCCCGCGCCGCCGCCCAGATGCCATTGCAAACTTTGCCCCATTACGCCCCAGCGAATGCCCGGTCCATAGCAAACGGCTGCATCCGTGTCTTCGACACTCAGCACGCCTTGCTCAATGAGGTAAAGCATCTCTCGATAGAGCGCCGCTTGGAACCGGTTGGCGACGTGTCCGGGAAGTTCCTTCTTCAAATGAATCGGCTTCTTGCCAATCGAGGCGTAAAAAGTCATCGCTTGCTGAATGGCCTCGGGTGATGTTTTGCTGCCGCCGACTACTTCGACTAACGGAACGACATGCGGAGGATTAAAAGGATGCCCGATGACAATACGTTCCGGGTGCTTGCATTTCGATTGAATAACACTCGGCGTTATTCCCGACGAACTAGAAGCGAGAAGTGAATCAACGGGAGTAACTTCGTCCATGTCGGCGTAGAGCTTCATCTTAAAGTCCGGGCGCTCCGGTCCGTTTTCCTGGACGAGGTCCGCTTGCGAGAGCGCCTGCTTCATGTTGGTCGTGAAGCTCAATCGGTCGCGCGACGCGCCTGGGGAGAGGCCGATGTCCGTCAGGTCCGCCCAGGCTTCATCCACATACTTGCGCAGTGCGGCTTCTGCGTTCGGTGCGGGATCGGTCGCAACGACGTCGAAGCCTTTGGCAAGATACTGGGCCGCCCAGCTTGCACCGATGACTCCGGTGCCGACAATGGCGATTCGTTTGATAGGTTTGTTGTAGGTCACAATTATTTCTCCTTTATTCTTTGAATGGTTGATTCATTTTAGTGATTGCGAAGTTAGGGAATTTCCGCGTAGGCGATGCCGGTCAAATTTCCCTGCACACCGAGCAATAGCTTCTTCGCGGATCCATCAAGCCTGGCGCTGTAAAGGTCGCCGGCCAGGTCGGTCAGAAACATTCGGTTGCCTTTGAAATCAAGAGCGATCCCAATTCCCTCCATCAAGTGGGTGACCAGAATCTCGGGGGTGACCTCGCCAGGTATTGCGTCCATTGATGCGCGGTTCACCGTGTTGCCTCGCGGTGAATCGCCGCGATCCGTCCAATACAGGACACGATTCTCGAGATCGACCTCCAGATCAATCGGCTCCGGCAACTGGTCGAACAATACTTCGATGTCGCTGCGGTTGGTCGCCGTCTCTCCCCTGGGGATTTCTATGTTCGCCCGAAAAATGCGGCCACTGCCGCCTTTAGTCGGTCCCTTTTGCGTCCAGTAGATCTTCCCGCGTTCGGGGTCAATGGTGATGCCGACACACCATTTTGTTTCATCTGGGCCGGGACGTGCGTCGCCTTTGCTCGAATCAACCAGCGTTTCGACGTTTGAACCATCAAGGTTACAGCGCATGACGCGCATTCCCTCGCGATCGCACCAATACAACTTACCGCTCTTCTTTTCGAGATGGAGCTGCTTGGGGGTGAACGTCCCGCCTTCGGGAATGATCGTAATGCGATTCTTTCCGTCCAGGTCCGCGCGTTCCACGGAGCCATCGTTCTTGATCGGATTCCCCATGTTGGTCCAGTAGATGTGACCGGACTCGGCATCCACAACGATCCCATCCGGGATTGGGCCAACTGCAGTTACTATGACCTTCCTGTCCGAACCGTCCGGTTTCACCGAGAGGATGCGACGACCGCTTGCGTCCAGAAAATACAGGAGACCAACGGGGGTATTGCCGCCAGAGGTGGCACGTTTTGCTTTAGGAATTGTAGAGGGAGGCATGATTGTCTCTTTTTTTAATTGTTTTAATTTTTTGCTTCTCGATCGCCCATCAGCGGCTCCGGACCTGCTGAGATTTCATTTTCAAATCTATGCAAACTTTAGCAGCCGGGTGCTGCCGGTTCTATTTGGCCGTGGACAGAATTCAAATTGCCGCGATTGGGTGACCACCTATTCCTCCTTTAGAGAGAGCTTCGTTTGGACAATGGCCGTGTCCCGGAAGCAAAATGCAGGCGAAAGTTAGAGACTACCTGAAAATTCTGAGGGGTGTTGCGGTTGGGGATTCTGGCCATGGAAAAGGCGGCGAGGTCCGAGATCACCGCGGCGGGCCGTAGGGACCGAACCAACGCGGTCCCTAGGCGAAAGACCCGCCGCCCTGAAGGTTTCCGTGCAAAAGGCTCTCTGGCTTCGTTGCTTCTCGGTCAGAGAGCCGCCGGTGGCTATGTTCCTTGGTCGCGCCTCGCTGTTGAGCCTTTTGCGCGCAGCACCGCTCACAAGCTTCAGACAGCTTCTCAGAAGAGTTTTGTGACGCGCAGAAGCAAACCGAAATCCTGTTTAAATTGACCGGACGCGCCGACGTCGTGGTTGACGGAAATTAAAAACTGCCAGTTGGGTGTGACGAACTGCGAATAGGTGAACCTGATTTGTTCCTCGCCGGTCTTTTGTCCCATCTTGATGCCGTCAAGTTTCTGAATGCCGCCGAAAGCGCCCGCATAGCCAATCGAGACGTTCGCTGGCAGTTGAGTCCGCAGTACCGACCTTATATCGTAGCTGAGCCAAGCATAAGCGCTGAATGTTGATTGCTGGCTCAATGTTTCGTGATCCGCGCCGAAATCGGTGTTGTTCCAGTAGCAAATCCAGTCACCTGAGACATCAATTGTGAATTTACTGAGAAAACCCTGCGTGAAATCCACCTGCACGTCATTCTGCCATCGGTTGCCTCCGAGGTTTAATGCCTTTTGATTGTCATAAGTTCCAAGTGGCAGCGTCAGGAAATCTGCAGCCGAAAGATATCGTTTTTGTTTCGGCTGATTGATGAACCAAAATCCAGCGGAGACAACTGGATCTCCCAACCCGGAAGCACTCCCCAGATTTTTACCGTTGATCTTGCCATCGGTTAAGGCACCAAACGGCATAATAAAATCTAGAACGTATGGATGATGAAAGACCTCATTGTAATACAGATAACGTGCAACTCCAATGTTACTGTCGAGATGTGTGTTGTTATCTGCCGTTCCAGTGATCGTATTGTTATATTCGCTTCGCGTTCCAAGTTCATAGTAGCTCATGACGACGCCCGTATCCGGAGGTAACGGAACCCAGTCGCCTGGCTGGAAGTCAATCGCCAGGCACGAAGCGGCCCCGATGATCCCAATCGTAAGTCCGGCGCATCCTATCAGGGTAACCCTGGTAAAAAGTTTCAGTTCAGTCATAATCTCGATCTTGATTCACTGCTTTTCTTCATCGACACCCGACTCTAGCCTTGACCGAAGCTCAGTTCTATTTTGCCCGCGACAGAGTGCCATATCCTGCAACAGAGCGATTACTTACTCCTACTTTGTAGGTAATCTGCGCCCGCGTAGATCTGCCCTTTAGGGAACTTCAAATTTGTGGCGACCGTATCTCGGCCGAAGAACTGCCAGGTTATTTCAGTGCGATGACGGCTTGCCACGCGGGAACATTTAGGTCCACACATCAAGCTTCGACAAATGAGGTAACCCCGCATACGTGGGAAGTTTTCCAGACATGTAACTTCACCAGACAGGGCGGCCAAAGCACAGGTTGAGCCCATCGAAGAGGAGTCACTTGGATTTGCCCTTCGCTGACTCATTCCGGCACCCCCCGTAGGAGGTAGCCCAATACCCGCCCAAGGATCGATGGCGGTGAGCTCTTCAGCGCGCTAAGACTTTAACAATGCAAATATGCGCAGAAATCAAATCATTAAAAACATCACTAAATTAAATATGAGATATCTTAATAACTTACTCAGAAATATCACTGGCTTACCATGGATCCTCTCTCGCACTCGGCTGCCGATAGCGATCTACTTCTTGTTCGTGCCCGCCTCGATTCAAGCCATGACCACGAACGTGGTCTTTAGGAACTTTTCCTTCACTCCGCGGGCGGTCACGATCCAAGCGGGAGACACAGTCGTTTGGACGAACGCAGGCGGAACTCATACAGTAACTGGGGACGGAGCGGACCCGTTTTGTGGACAAGGAGCAATCGCGACGAGCTGTTCTGAAACCTTTACCACTGTTGGCACGTTCCCGTACCACTGCAATTTCCATCAAGAATTAGGGATGGTGGGAACCGTCGTAGTAGTATCCGGGACGAGCACAAACCCGCCATCGAACACTGATACCAATAGAATCGCTGATCCGATTCCAGCGAAAATTCCGAAGGGCAATGTAACGATTGAACTCCAGACGGTAGCGAAGGGTTTGATCTCGCCGATCGGGATGGTGACGCCGGATGATGGGAGCGGGAGACTCTTCATTTACGACCAAGTTGGCTCCATTCGTGTGCTTGACAGAGGCGTCATGCTTCCGACCCCTTTGCTCGATCTCCAGGATCGGCTGGTCCCATTGGTGCCGAGCTATGATGAGCGAGGACTGATAGGTTTGGCCTTCCATCCCAATTTCGCGCAACACCCGTTAATTTATACTTACAGCTCCGAGCCGAACGGTCCGGCCGCGGATTTTCCCATTGCCATGCCGGCAGGAGCGAATAACGACCATCAGCAGGTCATCGCCGAATGGCGGATTGATCCGGCCAATACCAACCGTGTCGACCCGGCCAGCCGGCGCGAGATTCTGCGCATCGACAAGCCCCAATCCAATCACAACGGTGGCACCATGCGCTTTGGTCCGGACGGGTTCCTTTACTTCGCGGTTGGTGATGGCGGGGAGGCAGATGATCAAGGTCCAGGCCACGCCCCGGGAGGCAATGCCCAGGATAAAAGCAAGATCCTAGGCAAGATCAACCGCATAGACGTGGACACTCGGAATTCCGCAAACGGGCAGTACGGTGTGCCCACCGATAATCCATTCGTCGGCCAAAGTGGCGTCGTTCCCGAGATCTATGCCTTTGGGCTCAGGAACCCGTACAGCTTCAGCTTTGATTCTCAGACCGGAGATCTTTTTTTGGGTGATGTGGGCCAGAACGATGTTGAGGAAATCGACCACATTGTTAAAGGGGGCAACTTCGGTTGGTCGATCAAAGAGGGCGGATTCTTCTTCGACGCTAACGGCACGAATAACGGTTTCGTGACGAGCGTGCCGGTGCGGGATGTTCCACCCGACTTGATCGATCCAATCGCGCAGTTTGACCATGATGAAGGCGTTGCGGTCATCAGCGGCTTTGTTAACCGAGGCCCCGGCGCATCCAATCTCAGGGGCAAATACGTCTTTGGCGACCTGGGAAAACCGGAGAGCGGAACCGGGCGACTGTTCTTTCTCGACGGAACTGAAATCAAGGAGTTGATCATTGGCACAAACGATCGCCCACTTGGCTTTTTCCTCAAAGGTTTTGGGCAAGATGCCGCGGGCGACCTCTATGTATTAGGTTCGACCAACCTTGGGCCCTCGGGCACTGATGGCCAAGTCTTGAAGATCGTCAGTTTGGCTTCCAATGCCTTTGTTCAACATAACCTTGTGTCGGACCAGGCCGGGCGGGCTGACCTCGTCGATCCCAATCTCGTCAATCCCTGGGGCCTTGCTTTCAACGCCACGGGACCCTTCTGGATTTCGGACAATCATACAGGACTGTCCACACTCTATAACAGCACTGGCGGTGTCCAATCACTTGTCGTCACAATTCCGGCTCCGCCGGGATCAACCACCCCCGCTTCTCCAACTGGAATAATTTTCAATGGCACGACCAACTTCAACGTGACCACTGGACCTTCGCGGTTCATCTTTGCCACTGAAGATGGAACGATTTCCGGATGGAATACCGGTTCAGATGCCGAGCTTAAGGTCGATAATTCCGGGGGCGGCGCAATCTATAAGGGATTGGCCATGGGGAGCGTCGGTTCCTCAAATTTCCTTTACGCGGCGAATTTTCATCAGGGGACGATCGATGTTTTCGATAAGAATTTCACTCCGGTGAGCCGAGTTGGTGCATTCGTCGACCCGGCCATGCCTGCTGATTTCGCGCCGTTCAATGTCGCGGCTCTTAACGGGCAGTTGTATGTCACCTACGCGCAACAAGACGATGATAAGGAGGACGATGTTTCAGGGGATGGTAACGGGTTTGTTGACACGTATGATTTCAACGGTCAACTGCGGTCGCGCCTGATCTCGCGTGGCCACTTGAACTCGCCATGGGGATTGACCATTGCTCCGGCCGCATTTGGGCCGTTCCCAGGTGCGATCCTGGTGGGCAATTTCGGCGATGGAGCAATCAATGCCTATAATCCGGTCGACGGGACTTTTCTTGGCACTTTGCAAGACTCCGGCGGAAAGCCGATTCAAATTCCCGGACTTTGGGCTGTTCAGTTCGGAAATGGCGGCCAGGCGGGTGATCCGAATGTGCTCTACTTTACCGCTGGCCCCGCAAATGAAGATCACGGCTTGTTCGGGAGCATTTCGCCCGCTGGCTACCTCAGGATCATCCAATCCGTTGCCAGCGGTGGCAATCTGGTGCTGGCCTGGGTAGGAGGGACGCCGCCCTATCTCGTCCAGCAAAAGGCCGCCCTCACGGACACTAATTGGGTCAACGTGACGACGACCACTAATCTCAGCGCCGTCGTCCCTCGATCAGGGCTCACGAAATTCCTGCGCGTTTCTGATCACGCTGCGACCCCTTGATGGGTTCGGCCTCGAAGCCCTCGGTCGACACTAGGCCGGCCGAGGGCCACAGTTTAACTCCTGTCCGAGGCGGACTAAAACTGCGGTGGCTCAACATTGCAGATTCGTTTTTGTCCTTTGTGGTGCTTTGGATTGCGATAAAGGGAAGCTTGGGCGCAAACGGTGTGCTCTGTGAATAAAATCTCGTCCACCTGTCCTTGAAACTCAGAGCTTGCTCGTGTGAGCAAGAAGCGGGCTTCGGCTAGAAAAGCAAAACCGTGTGTACACCGAAGCCCGCTTCCAATTAACATTCAATTCTGCCCACTCTGAAATCCAAGCCGCGGTACATTGTCTTCCGAGCTGCCGCCGGACTTAACGGACGCTCCCTCAGCCTGCTGTTTAAAACCGAGTCGTTCCAAACCTTAATTGGTAATGTATGGCACCGTATGTGCGAAGGTGCCCTCGTGAATGAAATGAGCCTACTCTGCGGGTGATGGGGATGAGGGGTCGAAATAGAGTATTGGGTGCTTTCGCGGTTCCGTTTTCCATTTAGAAATCCGTTGCGCGCGCGATTTTCTGCGTTTCCGTTGAGAGCCGCTGTACGATCCAATTAACCGAGAGAACCGTTTCCCTGCGGAGCCGGTTCGTGATCATCATTTTGCCCGGATTGCCTTTGAGGCGAATGGCTGGATCCGCCTGGTTCCATCCCATCCGTTGTAGCTCTTCGGCGAAGATGCGTTTGGCTTTGATTGCAGCGCTTTCACTTCGCAGTTCGCCCGAGCTATGCTCTCCGGTCAATGTTGTCGTAGAAAATCGCATCCCGCCAAACTCCTCGACTCATCACATGATAAATTGCACCGCAATATTCGACTCTGATCTTTCGTGGCGCGGATCTGCTCCCTATCAGAAATCGAGCGCTCCATCCGCCCCAAGCCCTGCCAGCTCGACTCCGCAAGGCTCTCGGCCAGATTCACCAACGTGGGACTGGCATCCATCCCAAAGACAAATTTCACTCCCGAATCATCCCACCGGTCAAACTCACCCGTCAGCGAAAAATCGGTGTCGCCCCGCACGAAGATGCTCCGCGCATGCGGGCGCACCAGCGCAACTGCCCGGTCGATCCATTCTGCAGAACCTTGCTGACTGGCCACCTTAGGTCCGCAACGTTTTGGCGGCACTCACGACGAATTCTCCAAGGTGAACGCAATGTTGCACGAACGGCGGCACGAATTCATCAAAGAGCCCGATTACATAGTAGCTTACGAACACCTGGACGTCGTACAGCGGACCAGCTCCGATGCCGATCGTTGGTATCTTCAACCGGGAAGTCACTTATTTGGCGATCGAAGCGAGAATTGCCTCGAGCACTAACGCAAATATCTAGGTGTCTTTCGGGCGAGCGCATCAAGGATTAGTTCCCACCCTGCGTCAAACATGCGCGGATTCGCTTTCTGGCTCTACATTTCTCAAGGCTTTGGGCCGGCAAATGCTGATTTCAAAACCTTGCCGCTGTTGGCCAAGGCCGGCTTCGAGGTTTTGGAATTGCTCAACGCAGCGACAATGGCGGTTTGGACTTCGGGTTGGGAGAGGTTGCCTAAGTGGCCACCATTTTCGAAGAGGGCCAGGCGGGCTGGTTCGAACGTCTGTTCAAACCAGGTGATATCTTTGGCGGCGAGAAGAACGTCGTTTCGATTGACCAGGAGACGGATGTTCGAGTTCGTTTTCAAGTTATCAGAATAAGTCCGCAAGTCGGCGGCGTGATCCAGAATTTCGCTATCGTTCAAATCGAGATTGCGAGTGAGATAGTATGGGCGCACGAACTTTTCGAAATAGTCGTGGTAAGAATATTTGAGAATTTCTTGATAGGCCTGGCTTCTCCTTAGATTCTTTACCGAATGTGTCAGGACTTTCTGGTCGTTCCGCTGCTGGCTGCTGAAAATAATGTCGCGGAGAGTCAGGCGAAAAGCGGCGCCGATCAGGAAACTGGATTCGGTCCCATCGAATGGCATGGATGAATGGGGCGCGGGACGGACCTTCGTGATTGCGACGGCTTTCGAAAGGACGTTTTCGATCATTTCGGTTCTTTCATTCTCCGGCCAGGCCAATGCGGCCTGATATAATTCGTCCAATTGCGATACCCCGTGCATCAGGCGAACAGGTGGATCAATAGCCACGTAACGATCGAACTTCAGCAGCGTGCCGAGACTGGAGGCGGCGTTCCCGGCAATCACGAGTGTGTGATATCCGCCGAGGGAATAGCCGAGCAGAGTTCGCTGTTCGAGGCGGTGGGGATAACGCGACTCAAGTTGGTGATCGATCTCGGAGAGTGCGCTGTGCAAATCGCGGGCATCAACAGGCGCGTAGCCGGGTAGCGCAGCGGTCGACGCATTTTCCATGAATTCGGCATTAAATGCGCTGCTGATGGACACAACTGAAAAGCCGTTCTCGTAAGCGAGTTCGGAGAGGGCGAGCGTCGTGTTGGCAAGCCGATGTGCGCCCAGGCCGGGGACGATATAAATAATGGGGGCCGTCTTTGGTTGCATCCAGAAGGTGAACTTCAGCTTTTTGCCAGTCGCGGGGATAAGGACGGCGCGGGTTTGACCGCGGTTCGGAAACTCCGGGTTGTGGAAAGTGAAAAAGACAGATTGAACGGTTTCGACAGCGGCCTGGTCTGGGCTGGGTTTGTCTGGCAAAATCGCAGGAGTGCTTTTATAAGAAAACGCGCCGGCATATTGGGCCACGAAATAGGCGTCCATCTCGGTGCGATTGAAGCGCACGTAGTCGTCCACCCTGCTAGTGAGACCATTAAAGCCGGTGCCATAGGTGGCGTAGGTGTAGGGAGCAAAGTAAGTCAGCGGATTGGCTGCCGCGTCACTGAGAAGACCTGTGGCATCCCGGTCGTTACTGGGACCGAAGATCGGCAGAACTAAAAAGAGACGCGGGCGCCAGCCCCAATGGGAGAAGGTCCGTCCGAAATCGTTGTCCGATTTCGGAATTTCCCATTGGGTTGCAACATCAAAGAATCCGCCCACGCCAACGACTGTATTACACAAAAAGCGCTCGGATTCATGGCCTGCCCCCTTCCAATTTCCCTGCAGGCCGTTATTGAGCAGCCGTCCCGGGTAGCTGATGTTTCGCCCAAAATTTGCGATGGAGGTTCGAACGGGTTTCGCGACAACAAACCGGTACGCTCTGCTGAGGGGCTTTACAAAGTAGGTCATGATTCCGTTGTTAAATCTCCAAATGACGCGGTTTGCCGGCTCGAGCGGGTCCGGGAGTGGTTTCGGCAGAACGATGTCATCTTTGGCATGAGACAACTGGGCTAAGTCGTTTGCGAATGCCGCTGGCGCCATTGCTTGAGGACCAGCCCGCAGGGAGCCGACGCTGGAACACGTTAAAAGAATCCAATAGAGCAATGCGAGCCGATTCAATAACTCGCGGATGGGCGTCGTTCGATTATTGCTTTTGCGTTTAACCATACATTCTTCCTTTTATAACTTAGGCTCGTGAGTTAAATGATAGCGCTCTGTTCAAATCAAATACGTCTGAAAAAATGGGCAAAGGGTAGCGACCGAAGCGAGTCTGCACCAAACGTTAGGAGATTCGTAATCGGTTCGAATTCCGCGAGTGAGCCAGGTTTTCTCAAAAACATTTGGGCACCTCGATTATACGCCTCCGCGACGTGGTCAGGATTATCGGACCCAGAGAACACAATTACCGTGGTCTGCGCGAAACCGGGAAACGTGCGCAGTCGCTTTAATGCATCAAGGCCGCACATCCCCGGCATCTCGATATCCAGGAGCAGCACATTTGGACCGCAAACTACTTTCGCCGCGTGCTGGACCAGAACATTCCCGTCCGAGAAGAAACGGACCTGAGCAGCTCGACCGGAGCGTTTGAACCCGCGAAGGAGCATCAGCCGTATGTATTCACAATCATCTGCAACCCATATTTGTTCAGATTCAAGAAGAGGTAAGGGGGGATTGATCATTTGCTCACATCAAATCGTTCGGTAGATCTCGCCCTGCTGATCCGAGTATCGCCGGTTCATTTTGATTATCCTTGTTCAAGCTTCGCCTGCGAGAACCGGTTGGTCTGCAGGCCGGGGAGAGGTTTCAAGCTGACCGATTCCGACGTGTGATGATTTACAATAAGCTGCGAGCTCCGCTGTCCCGTCATACAGATCCTTTGCCTTGGCGCGTTTTGGTTTAGAAGCTCCCAGTTCAGTCATAATCTCGATGATGATTCACTGTTTCTTCTCATTGACACAGCGACACTAGTCGTGATCGGAACGCACTTCTATTTGACTTGCGACTGAATTCCGTATGCTGCAACGGAGCGATTGCTAGCTACTACTTTCGAGGGGTTTGAAAACACCAGCACGAGAATAGGACTTTCGAAGTGGGGCCGTATTACTCGAAAGAGGGGGGTTGCAATCCTGCGCAAGGTCAATAGCTGCGAGACGTTTGCCGCCGTAGGCTCTTCCCGTGATTAACGTCAACAACGATTCTAGAAGATTATTATGAAACTGAATAAGCACATTCACTCTTACCTGCTGCTTCTCTTGGCGCTTTCGGCGACAGTGGTGACGTCCCTCCCGCGAGCGTCAGCGCAAACAGATCAGGATCTGATTGAGGTGGCGCGGAGCGTCGTTACTGCAGATCGGCAAGCGGCGGTAGTGGCGACCATGCAATTTACGGATACAGAGGCAAAGGCCTTTTGGCCGCTCTACCATCAGTACCGTTCGGATATGGCGAAAATCAGTGATGAACTCATTAACCTGGTGCTCGATTACGCCAAAGTGTACCCGAACGTCCCCGAGGAGCAGGCGAAACGAATGCTCAAGACCTACACCTCCCTGCAACAAAAGCAGACCGCGAAGCGCGCGGTTCACCTTAAGAAATTCTCCAGGGTGCTTCCTGCGCCAAAGGCATTGAGGTTCGCGCAAGTTGAGACACGTCTCGACCTCCTGGTTCAACTGCAGCTCGCGGCTGGGGTTCCCCTGACGCCAATAGCTGAGGATCAATGAGCGTTCGAACGCTTTTGGTGAAGCCTCGAATTCGCCCAATCGAAAGGAAGCTATGAAACTTGCAGCCGAAGAAAAGTGCCCAACTATGGAAGTTGACCTTGCGGGCCGGATGGTTCCGCAACCATTCCCCGCCTCCGCACTTCCCGGCGCAAATCTCCGGGCCAGGTTGGCCGAACCAGTGTCGTCCACTGATGGAGCTGCGGTGCCAACCAAGCCCGCGTCCAGTGACGCTTTTCAACTCTACCTTCGCGAGATAGGCCGGGTCAAACTCCTTTCGCGCGCGGAGGAAATTGAACTCGCCAGCCGCATCCAGTGCGGAGACGAGCAAGCGCGGGAGCAGATGATCAACGGTAACCTCCGTCTGGTCATAAAGATCGCCCGCGACTATGAGGGCCTCGGGTTACCTCTCCTGGACCTGATCAACGAGGGTAACATCGGACTGATGAAAGGAGTTGAGCGTTTCGACCCAAGGAAAGCAAAGTTTTCGACCTATGCGGCGTGGTGGATCAAGCAGTCGATCAAGCGAGCACTAGCGAACCAGACAAGGATAATTCGCCTGCCGGTTCATGTTGTGGACAAGTTAGCGCAGATTCGAAAAACTGAGACGAGGCTTCGTGAACTGCTCGAACGCGAGCCCACTGTTGAGGAGATTGCCGAGGAACTGGCAATGACTGCTCTCAGCATTCGTCAATACAAGGAAACTTCACAAGCAGCATTGTCGCTGGATGCGGCAATTGACACTGAGGATTCCGGCTCGGTCTCCGAAATTGTGGCAGATGAAAATGCAGCGGCTCCGTTTGACCGAGTGGTGGGGAACAACGAGCGGGACCTCCTCTATGAAGTGCTGGCGACGCTCGCCGAGCGCGAAAGCAAAATTCTCGCAATGCGCTTTGGCTTGGATGGTGGCAAGCCGAAGACCCTTGACACCATAGCCGAATATTTTGGTGTAACTCGGGAGCGAATTAGACAGGTCCAGGAAGTCGCATTGCTGGAAATGCGCAAGCGGATCAAGAAGTGCGAACGTCCCGGAAGGCCGCTGACGCCAGCGCTGGTGCGAGCCGCGTAATCTGAGCGACCAGCGCCGAGTTGCAGAGGAACAGTGCAAGCATTGGCCATTTCGGAGGAAGGGGATCTATCTCCAAAGAGTAGTTGAACGCCCATTCGCTCAGCGTAACGTGGAGGTGTGACCTATCAAAACGCCAGGCCGGACCAGCCCAAAAGCATGGGGCCACGCATGAGACATGTTGGAAATCAGGCTGAGCGGACATCATCTGTTCTCAGCCTGAATTCAACCGGGGATGGCGGAAGCCCATGCTGGTAAAATGAATGGTGCTCCTGACCCGGATATTGTCGTCTTTACGGAAGCATTACGCCTTCCACTTGAGGAGCGCGATCGCTATTTGAGCAAGGCTTGCAACGGAGACGGCGAGTTCCGCCTCCGAGTCGAAGCCTTATTACAGGCTTACGAGGAGGCAGGCGATTTCCTTGGAAAACCCGCAGCGGATCGGTCTACAAATGCTCCTCTGATACTTGCGGCGGGAAAAAAATCGGGCGAGCGAATCGGCCACTACAAGTTGCTCCAGCAGATAGGTGAGGGCGGATCCGGTGTGGTTTACATGGCGGAACAGGAGGAACCGGTCCGGAGGCGGGTCGCGCTGAAAATTATCAAGCCGGGAATGGACACGAATAGCGTGATTGCCCGGTTTGAAGCGGAGCGGCAGGCACTGGCGTTGATGGATCACCCCAACATCGCCAAGGTGTTTGATGCGGGGGCGACGGAATCTGGTCGTCCGTACTTTGTCATGGAACTCGTTCGCGGCATCAAAATCACCGAATACTGCGATCAGCATTCACTGACGACGGAGGCTCGGTTGAGACTATTTGTTCAGGTTTGCCAGGCGATTCAACACGCGCACCAGAAGGGAATCATCCATCGGGACATTAAACCTTCCAACATTCTGGTTACCACGAATCTGGAGGGTGCGGCCTTGCCGGTCGTGATTGATTTTGGAATTGCCAAGGCCACTACGGACCAGCGGTTGACAGACAAAACCCTTTTCACGGCTTTCGAACTGATGGTTGGCACGCCCGCATATATGAGTCCTGAGCAGGCAGCGCTCACCAGCCTGGACGTCGACACGCGGACCGACATTTACAGTCTTGGAGTGCTGCTTTTCGAATTGTTGACAGGCTCAACGCCTTTTGACACCAACGCGCTGCTCAAATCCGGCTTGGACGAGATCCGCCGCGTAATCCGCGAACAAGAACCCGTTCGTCCTTCCACCCGCTTAAGCAAGCTGACGAACGCAGAATTGACAACCATGGCGCAACGCCGCCATTCCGAAGCACCCAAGCTAATTCGGGCCGTTTGCGGAGACCTGGACTGGATCGTGATGAAAGCGCTCGAAAAGGATCGCACGCGCCGGTATGCGACTGCCAACGGTATGGCCGCCGATCTTCGGCGGCACCTAAACAACGAGCCAGTGGCCGCTCGTCCGCCC
>JAQGOX010000701.1 GCA_028293365.1 Verrucomicrobiales bacterium
AATTACCATCCCCTTCAATATCTTCTCCGCCCACGAGAGCAAGAACCGGCAATGGTGCATGTCGATTCAGCGTCGCCAGGGAATTATTGACGTTTGTCTCGTCTTTCCGTCCGACGAATTGCATGTACCCCTTGAGTTCGACCGCCTTTATTCCGCCTCCTAAAGAGGTGAATGTGTAGCGGGCGTCTTCATTCTCAAAAAGGACGGTTTCCTCTGCGCCAGCTGGAGTTGCAGCCGCGGTGCGCCCCGGTCGGACGCTACCAGCCAAATTGGCAGCGGTATTTGAGCCCGGCTGGGTTACGTCGGCGACGCCAGTTCTATTGGTGACATTCAACACCACATTTGTTGCCTGGGGCGGGAGCTTTTTCGCCGGGTAGATCCGATTCACCAGGTAATACCAACTGATGAGGAAAGCGAAAGACAGAACGAGAACGATACGCGCGGTGCGGTCCATGAAAGCTGATTACCTTGGGGTTGGAGACATTGCCTTCGATCCGGAAAGGCTCTTCGTTTGGGGAACAGGATCACATCCGCACCCTCCCCAGGGATGACAACGGCATATTCGGCGCAATGCCAGCGCGCCACCGCGAAAAACCCCTGCGCTGCCAATAGCGTCACAGGCGTAAGCCGAGCAGGTCGGAGTATAGCGACATCCAGACCCCGGGCCGAAAAGCGATACCAGCAATGGGGAAATTGCCACCTGGTACAATCGAATGGCGACGATTGCGCAGGTTTGTGCTGGATTCATCATTGCTTCTTTATCAGCCCCGCTTCCGCGAGGAATCCCAAATAATCTTTTTCAATCCGGCCATGATCTTTGGTTGCAATTGAAGGCCTGGCAACCAGGACAATCGCAACCGATGCATTCAGTTCATGCTGATGAACGCGAAAAACTTCTCTTAATTGCCGCCGCGCACGCGAGCGGACCACCGACCCGCCAATCTTTCGACTGGTGATGACCCCGAGCCTCGGCTTTCCCGGGCCTTCAAGTACCATCCAATTCGCTATGAGGCACCCCTTAACAAGGCGGCGCCCCCGGGCACGGATTTCCGCAAATTCTCGGCTGGCCTGCAACCGCATGGCAAAATCCAGTCGCAGTCGCTTCGGTCCGGACTCTGTCACGAGGGGATTAAACTGGAGTTAAGCGTTTGCGCCCCACCCGACGGCGATTGGCGAGAATGCCCTTGCCGCTTTTGGTTGAATTCCGGCTCAAAAAGCCGTGCTGCCGCTTCCGGCGCATCTTTGATGGTTGATATTGGCGCTTCATAAAAAAATTCTTTCCTGACTCGTCCGGGCCAAACCAACTCGAATAAAACACGGCCCATCCCCCGAGATTTCGGAGCGGGGGAGCATATCAGCGAAGACTCATCTGTCAAGAGAGTCCGAACGTCCCTTCCCATTATTTTCCATCAGTTTCCCTGCCTGGGCGCCTTCTTCATCAAATCTTACGGTGGAGTTGTTTAAATACACAGGGTGTTGGAAAGGCAGATTATTTCAATAAACTCGAGGGAAACATTCAGCTAACAGCTTCGCCCTGATGCCGAGTGTGCGGGGCGTCGGAACCAAATTCCCTGTCCGGCTTTAGGGATAAATACTACGCACGAAAATACCGAATAGCGGCCGCGTTCGCAATCGCCGCAATAGCGCCGAGGACGAGAAGCGCCGGCGTTATCTCACGCCATCCGCCACCGAAGCTGATCAGTTGATGCAACGCATCCATCGCCCAGGCGGCTGGCGATATGTGCCCGAGAAGGCGCACCTTTTCCGGCACAACCTCAAGCGGCCACCAACACCCGCCCAATGCAGCCATGATCATGCTGAAGAGCACACAAATACCGACGATTTTATCATCCCGACTGGTAATCGAACCAATCAGAACGCCCAATGAACCTGCAGCCCACCCATAAATAATAAGTACTGTGAGTATTTGCAAAAACTGCGTGCCGATCTGGAATCGCATCAGAAGTATGGAGGCAATGAGCATATAAATAATCTGAACGGCTCCCAGACCGAGCAATCCGAGGATTTTTCCATAAACAAGCTCGGTTTTGGATACTGGGTGAACCAAAAAGCGGCGAAGGACCCCTTCGCGCCGTTCGCTTGCCAAAGTGGTACCGCCGAAAATCAGCAGGTTCATCATTACAAACATGACCAAAATCCCCGGAATAGACTGGCTGTAACCGGCCGGAATCGGTTTCCGGCTCCCGAAGCTCGCCTCCAGCGATACAGGATTCTCCTTTTGCATTATTTTACGCAAGGATGCTTCGGTCAAAGTCGGCCCCTCCCCCGACTGCTCGATCAAATGACTATTGATGGCAATGAGCGTTCGCACCAATCGAACTTCCGTCATCGCAGCCGCATCGGCGCCCGAATCCTCGCGTTGGAAAAATTCCACTTTCACCGGCTTCCGCGCGAGGATATTTAGCGTGAAATTCGTCGGAATGCGCACGCCACGCTGGGCACTTTCCGCGTTCGTCGGACTGATCAAGCGCAGTCCCTGTTCACCAAGTTCATCGACAAACACTTTACCCATAAACCCGCTATCTTTGTTTTCCAGAAGAAGTGGCGGCCGTGGATTGGATGGGTCTCCCGGTCCGCGATTCATTCCCATGAAAAACGCGAAAAGCAGCGGCGCGCCAAAAAGCCAAAAATAAGCCGCTTTCTCTTTTAGAAAGAGCCTTAAATCATTCTTTGCGATCAACCAAATACGTCTCATGCCCGCGCTCCCGCAGTCAGTCGGCGCTCCAGCACGAACGCAGCCACGATTCCCAGAACCACACCAATTGCCGTAAGCCTGGCCACAACCAACAGAGGCGCCAGGTAATGGTCTTCGCCATTTTGCAGCATCCTGACCGCTTCGATGAGCCAGTGGTTGGGCATCAGCGAAGTAATATGTTCGCGCATGAAAGGCGGAAAATTCTCCGCCGGAAGATAACTCCCGCCCAGGAATGCGACCACGAAGAGCAGCATCGAGTTGAGTGCATCCGTTCGGCGTTCGGATGGAGCCAGCGCCGCGAGCATCGCCATCAGGCCCGCACCAAATAGCGAATATCCGGCGCACGCCAGAGCCAGGAGACCCGGATGCTCCCACCGAATTCCAAAAATGAACGACCCGGCGCCGAATAAAATCACTGCCGCGAACATCACGCTCAGGGCCGTGAAAATAATTTTCCCCGTGATAAAGAGTCCGGCCCCCGATCCCACCGTCCGCTGTCGATCCAGGGTTTTCATCCGCACTTCCCGATGAAAATCCCGCATTGCCTGATCCGCGATGAACAGCAAAAATGCCGATGCCATGCTCGGGAGGATGTAACCGAAAACACTGAACACACCTCCCTTGCTCTCACTCTTTTTTTCCGTAATCGCCTTGTAAGAAACCAGCGGCGGGTCCAGGTATAATCGAGCTGCTTTGAGTCGTTCACCCAGCTTCTTCACCGTTCCGCTTATCGCGTCGAAATCCCACTGATTCGTAAATGCCTCGCGCAACGCTGGAAATTCAGCATTGAAGTTTCGCGAAACCGCATTGAGCCCGGTGACAGCCACGCCGGCCAGTTCTTCGACGATTGCGGGCATAAAAGACTGCGCCGGATTTTTGATCACTTCGAGTTTAAGATCCTTTTCTCCAAGGAGATACTTCGAAGTAAAATTGGTTGGGATCACCAGAATCGCGCTGATTTGATTTTCCCGCAAAATCCGCAGCGCTTCGCTCCGATTCATGAATATGGGATCGAGGTACTCGCCCGCCTTCCCCTGACTCATTCCGGACCGCAATCCGGCGCTGAGGAACGATTGATCTTCATCGACCAAAGCAAATTTAATTCGAGGCAAGCCCCCGGCCCCTTTGTTTCCAGTTCCTCCAAAAGCCAGCCCGATTAACGCCGTGATCGCGAGCGGCAATGCCAGATTAAGTATCCAGGGCCACGGGTTCCGAAAGGTCCTCCGAAAATCTTTCGCGATAAATAAGCGCAACATATTATTCGCGGAGTTCCCGTCCGGTGAGTTGCAGGAATACGTCGTTGAGGCTCGGACGCTTGAGCATCACATTTTCCGCCTGGACCGGTAATTGCAATAAATCCCGGAGACAATCGGCCGGGTCCCGATCCCCAATAGCCGCCACTGAAATCTGCCGAGGCGTTTTTTGAATCAGTCGAAATTTCTGACTAAATCCCGGCCAGTTATCCGGGACGGCATTCTCGAAATTGCCTTCCACCAAAAACAACCGGTCGCCGCTGAGCCGTTTTTGCAGTTCGGTCAACGTCCCCTCCGCTAGAAGCTTCCCTTGATCGATTATCCCAATGCGATTGCAAAGAAACTCCGCCTCTTCCAGGTAATGCGTCGTATAAAGAATAGCCGCACCTTCTTGCGAAAGCTTCCGCACCAACTCCAATATATTAGACCGCGCCTGCGGATCGATTCCCACTGTCGGTTCATCCAGCAACAACAACTTCGGCCGATGCAACAGCGCGCAACCTATATTGATACGCCGCTTCATCCCACCCGAATACATTTTCACCGGCTCTTTCGCTCGATCAGCCAGAGCCAGCGTTTCCAAAAGCTCGCCGGTTCGGCGCCTGGCTTCCAAACGCGTTAAACCTGCCACCTGTCCCCAAAACTCCAGATTCTCCCGCCCGGAAAGCTCATCATAAATCGCCAACTCCTGCGGCGCGACCCCCATCAAAGCCTTCGCCTTCAGCGGATCCGTCCAAACATCCGACCCGCCGACCAGTACCCGCCCGCTATCCGGCCGCAGAAGTCCCGAAATCATTGAGATCGTAGTCGTCTTCCCGGCGCCATTGGGACCGAGCAGCCCATAAATCTCCCCCTCCTCCACTTGAAACGTCACAATATTCGCCGCCCGCAACGTGCCAAACGTTTTCGAGACACTTTGAACATCAAGCATCTTCATCGAACATCGAACTCCGGTGGTCTCATTCCCTCTTTGATAGCATGATCCAAAAAAAACGGCATTCCAAAAACTTCCTTTGTTTGTAAACCTGGATTTTGGGAAAGGAACGATCGGAGCTGCTCACTGGAGGGTGAAATCACTTCGCGAACATTACAAATTTGTAATGTTCGCGAAAGGACCGGGTAACCCGGACTGATTACGCTGAGGAATTGGATCGGCAAAAATCAGTGCGCTATCGGCGCTGGGCCCCGGGCCAAAAATCGCGGAGATAGATTATGAAAGGAAAATATTTTGTTCCCTTGGCGGTGACGGGGCTGGCGATAACTCTTGCCGCTGCTGGATTAACCAAACGCTCCACCGCACCGACGGACATTCTTGCGACCGAAGCCAACATTGCAGGACTTACCGCCAGCGTTCTAGAGCATTCGCAATTTGCCCATCATCCCCTCGACAATGAATTAGCCGGAAAGTTTCTAGACCGTTATCTCGACTCCCTTGATGGCGGCCATGTTTTATTCCTGCAGTCCGACCTGAAGGAATTCGATAAATATCGTGCTTCTCTTGCACAAGTCACCCGCACCACCGGGAAC
>JAQGOX010000178.1 GCA_028293365.1 Verrucomicrobiales bacterium
TTCGATCGCGAGCCGAAGCGGTAGCAAAACATATTGGACAGTAATGCTCGGAGTTCGACAGGTCGACTACCAGTTCCGTTGACTTTGACGGGCCGGTCCTAGTCCAACATGGCAAGAGCATGCGCCGACGCGGTATCGTAAACTACGCAAAAAGCAAAATGAGCCGACTTACGCATATCTCAAACGCTTGATGAAGCCTGGTTTAGCGGCGTGATTTCGTCAAAAGACTCGATCGAGCTGTTCGCCATTTTCTCATCCTCTCTGTTTTACTTCGCATGCTTCTGTGGAAAATTCAGTTTCCCAATTCCTAATCTCCGTTCTCTCTGCGTGCTCTACTGTAAAAGCTTTTCTTTCGAGACTGTCCATACGGCTGATGTCCCCCACGGCGGCGAAGAAAGGAGCAAACCTGAAGCTTGAAATCAGATTGACAAACGAAGTGGCCTAAGTAATGATGTCCTAAAGCAATGAATGATTGCATTGAGAAGAAGTGTGGGTCAAGGAGTGCTCTGGAAAAGTGGCGGTTCCGTAATTTCTTTCCTTTATCAGTTTTTCGCCGCCGTGCCGCAGATCTACATCACGGCTCATTGAGATTCACGATCTTCACACTCTTTAGTTTATTTATTTCGGTTATTCCCATCTGTTTTCGAAAATTCTCACTTATTCTCGCTTTTTCTCATATAAATTATTCTGCACCTGCGCTCAATTCGGAGGAGGCGCAGGCCAGCGGGTTGCACCATGCCTCTTGTCCCACTTCGCGGGTTGCGGAGAAACAATCCAGCTTCGCCGGGATTGCCGTTCTCATTGAAAGAAACCCATTCTCTTCATCTTTTCTCCGCGCCTCGGCGGCTCTGCGCGAGTTAATTCCTTTTCCCTCTGGGTTGCACTCTCCATGAAACCCGCGAGACACATAGCAGACACGCATTGGACACACCTAAAACACGCGCTCTGACACGCAAAAAACACACATATTCCTTCGGAAAACACACTCGACACGCAAAAACACACCAAAAAAATTTTATTTTTTCCGAAACACACCCGTCGATTGTCATTCCAGCTTGATCACCAATTTCCCAGCCCTCATATTGTCCCTTTATGCTTACGGATCTGAAATAGTCCTGGTGCATCGCCGTTTTTGCCGCCGGCTCCCGCCTTTTCTCGGCTGAGCTCGGAACCGCTGCCACTCTCCCCATTCCAACCGGATCCAATTCCTGGATCGAAGCCGATCTGGCGGTGAAGAAATTCCGGCTTCCTCAAGGGTTCAAAATGGAACCGTTCGCGGTCGAACCGATGCTCGCGAATCCCGTTGCTTTCTGCCTGGATGAACATGGCCGGGTCTATGTTTCCGAGACCCACCGTTATCGAACCAGCGTCCTGGATGTCCGCAGTTACATGGATTGGTATGACGATGATCTTGCCTGCAGGACTCTCGACGACCGAATTGCCATGATTCGAAAGCACCTGGGCAACGATGCTTCAAAGCTGGAGCAGGAGTCCGAAGTGATTCGCCTGATTGAAGATACCGATGGAGATGGTCGTGCCGATCGCTCGACTGTTTTTGCCGATGGTTTCAAGAGCATGCTGGATGGAATCGCCTCAGGCGTGCTCGCCCGCAAAGGGTCGGTGTATTTTGCAAACATTCCCGATGTTACTTTGCTCAAAGATTCGAATGGCGCTGGAAAGGCGGATAGCCGCAAAACCCTGGTGCATGGATTTGGCGTTCGCTTCAGTCTGACCGGCCACGATTTGCATGGATTGCGGTTCGGGCCCGATGGCAAACTCTACTTCAGCGTCGGTGATCGCGGTTCCAATATTCGATCAGCCGAAGGCAGGAATTTCGAGTATCCCGAAGAAGGGGCCGTCTATCGCTGCGATCCGGACGGCAGCAACCTCGAAGTCTTCGCCACCGGCGTGCGCAATCCCCAGGAACTGGCTTTTGATGAATGGGGCAATTTGTTCACCGGAGATAATAACTGCGATCACGGCGACAAAGCGCGCCTGGTGTATTTGGTTGAAGGAAGCGATAGCGGGTGGCGCGTCGGTTATCAATTCAGCGAGCAGAATCCCGCCGGACTCTGGAATGCGGAAAAGCTTTGGCATACGCGCTGGGACGGCCAGGCCGCGTATATCATGCCTCCGGTCGCGCATATTGCCGATGGTCCATCAGGATTTACTTACTATCCCGGCGTCGGCATGCCTGAACGATACAATGGCCATTTCTTTCTGTGCGATTTTCGCGGTCAGGCGACCGGCAGCGGCATTCATAGTTTTGGTGTCAAGCCGAAGGGTGGGGGATTCGAAATGGTCGATCACGCCCAATTTCTCTGGAACGCTCTCCTGACCGATACCGATTTCGGACCTGATGGCGCCCTTTACATGTCCGACTGGGTTCATGGCTGGCCCAAGTCCGAACGGGGCCGCATCTATCGTCTTTACCAACCCGATTTGATCAAGAGTGACCTGGTCCTCGAAACCAAAAGACTTATCGGCGAGGGAATGGAAAAACGGTCCGCCGAAGATCTCCAAAAACTCCTTCGACATGCCGATACGCGCGTTCGCCAGGAAGCTCAGTTCGAACTGGCGGCCCGTGGAACCAAATCAATTAAGATTCTTTCAAAAACCGCAAAAGCAGATTCCTCGTTGCTGGCCCGCGTTCATGCCATTTGGGCATTGGGACAAATCGCCGATGCCAAACAACCCAAAGCACTGGAATCCGTCGTCCCTCTAACCAGGGATAGCGAACCCGAAATTCGGGCCCAGGCCGCGAAGGTTTTAGGCGAGGTGCGATTCGCGGGTGCGAAAAGCGCACTCATCGGTTTATTGTCTGATTCCAATCCAAGAGTGCAGCATTTCGCAGGCACTGCGTTGGCGCGATTCGAATTGAAAGACTCCGTAACTCCAGCAATTGAAATGCTGCGGCGCAACGATAACAAAGACCTGTACGTGAGGCATGCGGGGATCCTTCTCCTGACTGCAAGCCACGACACCAATCGCCTGGAAGTGCTGGAGCAGGATTCGTCCCCCGCAGTGCGCGTTGCCGCAGTCGTCGCCCTGAGACGGCTTCACAGCCCCGCCGCTGCCGCCTTCCTGCACGATTCGGATGTCACCATCGTTCGCGAGGCAGCCCGCGCCATCAACGATTTGCCGATTGCTCCCGCTTTGCCCCAATTAGCGGCATTGATTTCAAAACCGGCCGAAGATGAATCGATCATCCGCCGTGTATTAAACGCGAATTTCCGGGTGGGCACGCCCGAAGGCGCCGCCGCTATCGCGACATTTGCCGCCAACCCCGCACCTGCCGAAAAATTGCGTGCGGAAGCCCTCCTGATGCTGAGCCAATGGGCGAATCCAACCAGCCGCGATAAAGTGACTGGCCTGTGGCGTCCCCTCGAGCCACGCGAGGGCAGGGCAGCCGTCGCAGCTTTAACTCCACTGCTCCCCAAGTTGTTCGCCACCGCTCCTGATTCTGTCCGCGCCGGTGCCGCGCGAGCCACGGAGAAGTTAATGATTGCGGCTGCAGCTCCCGGATTGTTCGATTTGGTAAAAGATACGCAGGCAACGAACACTGTGCGGTCGGAAGCATTGCGCGCCTTGGCCGCCCTGAAGAGCGACAATTTTGTTGAGGCTATTAAGGTCGCGCAGGCCGATCCTTCCGAAGCATTGCGCACCGAAGCCAATCGCCTTCAATCCAAATCCAAACCCAACGAAGCGACTCCCGCATTGCTCCAAGCATTACAATCGGGATCAATCCTTGAGAAACGCGGAGCGCTCGAAGCTTTGGCGGCAGTTCCCGGGTCCATTTCTGACGAGATTATCCTGCAACAGATCGGCGCACTGGACGACGTTCCCGCAGAGCTGAAGCTCGATGTCGTCGAAGCGGCCTCACGTCGCACCGATGAGCGTATCAAAAAGAAACTCGAGACGGTCCTCGCGGATATTCCGAAGGATGACGCGCTCGGTGAATTTCGTTTCTGCCTGCAGGGAGGCAATGCCGATGCCGGGAAAAAAATATTTCTCGAACGACCGGAAGCTTCTTGTGTCCGTTGCCACAAGGTCAATGGTGAAGGCGGGGAAGTCGGGCCCGATCTCAGTCACGTCGCCACCCGCCAGACCCGTGAGTACATCCTCGAATCGATCGTCTATCCGAATCGCAAAATTGCCCCCGGTTTCGAAAGCGTCCTCCTGACGCTGAAAAACGGCACCGCCGTCGCCGGCATCTTGAAGAGTGAAGCCGGCGACATGATCGAGGTGAATTCGCCCGAGGATGGTTTGCTCAAAGTGAAGAAATCCGATGTGACCTCCCGCGAAAAAGGTCTTTCCGGAATGATCGAAGGATTGGGCGCGATACTTTCAAAACACGATCTGCGCAACCTGGTCGAGTTCCTCGGAACTCAAAAATAATGCACCGGACGAATTATAACCGCTTCTCATCGGCATCGATGAAATCGACGAAGGTTTTAATATCATCTCGGTGCGCCAGGCCCGCATCCGCTTTGCGCGTGCGCAGCCGTTCCCGGGCGTCATCCGCATCATTGCCGCGGTTGAGCACGAACGTTGCGAATGTTTGCTTTTCGGCGTCGGACTTTTTGACATTCACCCGCACCCAGTCAGCCACCTCGCCATCGGTGATCGTATTGTGCACGACCTCGATAAATTGGTCCGAGGTTAACCCGGCTGCCTTGAGCCAGCCGCCATCAAAACCTTTCGTGAAATTCTCCTGATATTCCGGATGCAACTTACCAGCCAGATGCAAACGGATTTTATCAACGAAACGGGGCAGGTAAACCCAACCGGACATCGTTTCGCGTGGACTCCGCGGATAAATGATTTTCTCCATGGCAAAACTTGTAGCGAACGACGGGATCATGTCAACCATGCCGGAAGGAGCGCGGATTTCCAATCCGCAGCAAGCAACTCCAACACCACGTGTGAAATGCCAGTTAAGGACAAAGGATTTCACACCCCGTTCTCCCTGGACATCGAGAATGTTGATCGCGATGTTGCCGCACTTAAGATAGGATCACATCAGATTTCACCCCAACTATGAGCGCGGCTGAAAACGATTTTGATTACGACGTTGTCGTCATTGGTGGCGGTAGCGCCGGTTACGCGGCGGCCCGAACCGCGGTTGCCGAAGGGTTAAAAGTCGCGGTTGTGGAAGGCGGCCGCGAGGTGGGCGGTCTCTGCATCCTGCGCGGTTGCATGCCCACCAAGGCATTACTCTATGCGTCGGAAGTCCTGCATCTGGCCCAGCATTCTCAGGCATTCGGCGTCCGTTCCGGCGAAATCACCTTTGATTTTGCTGCCATCATGCAGCGCAAGAATCGCCTGATCAAAGAGTTTTCCGACTATCGCACGCAGCAATTGAACGCCGGTCATTTCAAATTCATTCGAGCGAATGCGACCTTCGTCGATCCCCACACCATTCAGCTCAGTGATGGCCATTCGATTCGCTCCAAACATTTCGTCCTCGCGACCGGTTCAGTCGTTGCTCCCTGTTCTATAACGCAACTCTGCGAGGTCGGTTACATCACCAGTGACGAAGCACTCTCCCTCGATAAACTTCCGAAATCGCTAATCATTCTCGGCGGCGGTGCCGTCGCTGTCGAGTTCGCGCAATTCTTCAACCGACTGGGCGTCCGCGTCACTCTTGTGCAGCGCAGTGAACATTTACTGAAGGAAGAAGAAACCGATGCGGCGATCGAATTGGAAAAAGTATTCCGACGGGAAGGTATGACCGTCTTCACCGGCACCCACCTTACGCATGCCTGGCGTGAAGGTGGATTAAAAGGAGTTGCTTTCGAGTACGAAGGTCAGCCCGTTCGCGTCGCCGCCGAAGAAATCCTCTTCGCGCTCGGGCGCATTCCGAACACCGCGAACCTCGCCCTGGACAAAGCCGGTGTGCAAATGTCCTACGGGCGTTTCCCTGCGAATTCAAAAATGCAAACTTCAGCGAAACATATTTTTGCTGCGGGCGATTGCACAGGCCTGCACGAAATCGTCCATATCGCCATCCAGCAGGGCGAGTTTGCCGCATGGAACATCGCCCACCCAACCGCGATGAAGACCATAGATTATCGGCTCGCCTCCAGTGTCGTATTCACTGAACCGCAACTCGGCCGTGTCGGTTTGACCGAGAAATTCGCCAAGGCTGAAAAGATACCCTACCTGGCCGCGAGTCATCCCTTTTGCGACCATGGAAAATCAATGACGATGGAAGCCCTCGACGGTTTCGTAAAACTCCTCGCTGATCCTGGGACCGGGGAAATCATCGGTGGCACCTGCCTCGGCCCATCCGGCGGAGAACTCATCCACGAAATCATCGCCGCCATGCACAAACGCATGACCGTCCACGAACTAGCCGCCATGCCCCACTACCACCCAACCCTTGCGGAGATCTGGACTTACCCTGCTGAAGAGTTGGCCGGAAAGATTCCACGGAAAGAGATAATTTCTTAGCTCATCGCTGAATGCGAGCGCTGCCACCTTTCGCAACGTGCATAACTTCTTCCAGGGTGATTTGCGACGTATCTCCCCGAGTCGTCTGGAGCAAAGCGCCGTGAGCGGCTCCGAAATCTACGATCTCTTGTGGTCCCATTCCAGAAACAAAACCGAAAGCGATCCCGCTCGAAAAGCCATCGCCGCCGCCAACTCGATCTTCGATTTCGAGATCTTCGAACTGGCGTGCTTCATAAAACTGGCCGTCGTACCAAAGGATGCCGCCCCAGTTATTGATCAGTCCGCTTTTAACCTCGCGTAGCGTTGTGCATACGGCTCTCACGTTTGGATAGGCTTTGACGACCTTTTCCACCATTTGCTTGTATTGTTCGATTGGAAGATCGCGCAAGTTTGCGTCGGTGCCTTTGACCTCAAATCCGAGCACCTTTTGAAAGTCTTCCTCGTTGCCTATCAGTACTTGAACATGTGGTGCGATTTCTTTTGTGACCTCAATCGCCTTTTGGCTGCTCCAGAGTTTGCTTCGGAAGTTTAAATCATAACTCGTAATCGTGCCCGCTTCATTCGCTGCCTTGAGTGCTGTCTTCACAGTGTTTGCAGTTGCATCTGAAAGCGCAGTGAAGATTCCGCCCGTGTGCAGCCATCGACAGCCATCTTCATCGAAGATATTCTTCCAGTTCAAGTCGGCAGGCTTCATCTGACTCGCGGAAGAATTCCCACGATCGTACATAGTGACACTGGCGCGAACACCCGTGCCTACCTCGGTGAAATTCAGACCGACACGGTTTTTGCGGCCCACACCGTCAAACTTTTCCATAACCACGTTCGCGACACACATACCCACCGAGCGCGCGTGATTAAGGATTATTTTCGCGACATAGTTATCTGGGAGCTTGCTCAAAAATCCGGTTTTTAGTCCAAGGCGGGCACAGGCGTAAGCCACATTGAATTCGCCTCCGCCGACATCGACTTCGAGCGTCTTTGAAAACTCGATCCGTCCATGTCCCGGCGGGGACAAACGCACCATGCACTCACCCAGCGCCAATACGTCATATTTCGATCTCGCTGCTTCCCGTAATTTAATTGGCATAATCAATACAAACAATTTGAACGGCTCGCGCCGGCCTCATTTGGGCGCGCAGCTTTTTCCAACTGCCGCCTTGTGTCAATACATCATATCATTTCGACGCCGGTAAAGTGCCTCCGGAAATCAAGGAAATCGGTTTCAGTTTTTTTGGTTGTATCGGTTAGCGTTTGTTATTGACAATTTTAAATGATCTGTTGACATACCAACCGTCAATTCCAGAGAGTTTGGGCGGGTCAAACTGTCTTGATCTGCTCGCCGCCTTCAACATGAAGGTCTCTCTAGCCAATTATTGCCGATCCATATTCCGAATTAGGTTGGTATGCCAATTCGTCCAATGCGTGATCAAGGGGTGGGCGGTCCTTCATGGGTCTTTTCAAGCCACGAGAAGATGCATAGTCATGTTTGCTCTCCGCGCTCAGAAATATTTGGACAATTACGCTGGACCCTGACACTAGTTCTTTCGATTACTCTTTCGTTGAGTGTTTTTGCGGCAGATCCGCAGCTCGGCGATCTGGATGGAGATGGTCGCGTAACAGTTCTCGACCTGGTGCAAATCATCCAACTTTCCAGAACCGGCGCGGTTGGCGCTTCTGCGCGGACGATTGCTCTGGCCGATCTTAACCAGGATGGTTCGATCAACGATACCGATGCGGCAATGGCTGCGAATGCCATTGCTGGTATAACAAGCCTCCCGCTGCTTCCGCTGGCCACAATTCGCAACACATCACCTGCGAATGGTGAAGACGGCGTAGCCGTTACTCGAGAATCAGTTTTCTATCTCACCATGCCGCTGGCTGATTCGGCAGTTATTACGACTGCAACCCTCCATGCCATTTTTGCCGGCAGGCAAATTCTAAGCCGCGTCGAGCTTGCTTCCGACCACCGGACGGTCACGCTGTTTTATCTTGAACCGTTGCCGGGTAGCGCGACGCTTCAGGTCACTTTCGATGGAACGGGACTGAAGGACTTTCTGGGCCGCGCTGTTGATCTGGACGGAGATGGCGCTCCGGGCGGAGTCGCCACTCTTCAGTTTGACACGCTGACCTTGACCCCGCTACCAAATACTTCCGTTGCAGGGCGGGTTTTCGCATCGGAGATGCGATCGGTCGCTGGAGTTGCAACCAACGAAACGATCGACACGCCGCTTTCGGGAGTGACCATCACTGTCGATGGGAAAGAAGAATCGATGCGGGCGGTCACCGATGCTAGCGGTAACTTCCGGCTTACGTCGGTTCCGGCGGGCGCCTTTTTCGTCCACATTGATGGCCGAACGGTGACGAACCTTGCCGCCGGAATCCACTATCCCGATCGCGCTTATTACCCGTTCGTGGGAAAACGCTGGGTCTCGGTTGCAGGCCAGGACGTGAATATTGGCGATATTTTCCTGCCTCTAATTGTGGCCAATACCTTGCAGGCAGTCACGCCGGGGCAGCCAACAGCCGTCACTTTTCCGGCTTCAGTTCTTGCGGCAAATCCAGCCCTGAACGGGGTTTCACTTCAGGTCCCCGCAGATGCACTTTTGAGCGAAAATGGGAACCGCGGCGGCCGGATCGGCATTGCGCCGGTTGCATCCGATCGCCTTCCGGGGCCGTTACCGCCCGGTGTGGATCCTTCGCTGGTCATAACCGTCCAAACCGATGGTGCGTCGAATTTTGATCGACCGGTGCCCGCGTGCTTTCCAAATCTGCCGGATTCGACCACTGGTCAGAAGCTGGCACCCGGGGCGAAAAGCGCCCTGTGGAGTTTTAATCACGATACTGGCCGTTTCGAAATAGTCGGGTCCATGACGGTGTCTGATGATGGAAATCTGGTTTGCACAGACCCGGGTGTCGGAATTCTGGCGCCAGGCTGGCATTTTCAGCGACAGGGAACGAGCACACGAGGCCTCGGCACGGACTGTGATCCTAGTGGACCGCAGACTGGCCAGGAGCCTGGTTCCCAGAGTCGGCCGCCGGCCAAACCTTCGAAAGGACCATGCGAACCAAGGCGCTCTGGAGGCGGTGGAGGAAATGCCGGTGACCCGATCCAGCTTTTCTCAGGAGAAATGATCCAGGAAGATATCGATCTACAAATTCCCGGACGCGGCTTTGATTTCGTCTGGCAGAGGACCTACCGTTCGCGTACGGGCCCGAATACTCAGCAGGGCAATGGCTGGGATCATCCATATCACGTTTACGTCGAGGTAAATGGAAACGATCTAATTCTCCATGACGGGAATGGCCGTGGGGATACCTATAAAAAGCAGGCAGATGGAACCTGGGCTCGCCCTGAGTTTTTCCGTGTATTTACCCGTGGGACTGATGGCACGCTGACTTTAACTTTTGAAGATCAGGATCGCTGGGGTTTTTTTGCGATCGATGGAACTGCGCGTGGCGATCGGATGTCCTACAGCCAGGACAGAAATGGCAACAGGATGTCGTTTACCTATGATGTGTCGGGTCGACTGAGTGTGATAAACGACACGCTGGGGCGCGACATAACTATCAGTTATAACAGCGATGGGTTTATTCAATCCGTGACCGATTTTTCCGGACGAGCTGTCCTTTACGCCTATTATAAAAACGGGGATGAAGGTGGCAGTTTTGGCGATTTAAAATCGGTCCGCAGTCCCACCGTCAACAACACTCCAAATGGTAATGATTTTCCAAATGGGAAGACCGTTACGTATACCTATTCAACCGGTTTTGCAGATGAGCGCCTGAATCACAATTTACTTACGATTACCGATGGTCGACGAAATGATTCGGTAGACCCGTCTTTTGGAACCGGGCCTTACCTTGTAAACGATTATTCGCCCGCTACCGATCCAACGGATCCTAATTTTGATCGAGTCGTTCGGCAAATCTGGGGTGGAGGAGTGATTGATTTTGTTTACTTGCCGCTTCTTCCGGCAGCGCCGAATGGCTTTTCGATTTTACGCACAATAGTCAATGACAGGGCAGGAAATGTGTCCGAACATTTTTTTGACGCGAAGAATCGAGAAGTTCGTGTTCGCCAATACACGGGTCGCGCCATTCCGGATCAGCCTACGACCGCGCTCGAAAACAGGCCAAAAAGTCCGATGCGTTCGACCGATCCAGACTATTTTGAAACCATTTATGAATGGACTGACGATTCATTGCTGAGGCGTGTGATTCGTCCCAACGGAAATATTACTGAGAACGTTTATGAAGCAGATTTGAATTTGAATGCTCCCGTAAGAAGCCGGGGCAACCTGCGTCTGGTTCGGCATTTGCCCGGCACGCATATTCCTGCGGGCGACCAGGATGTCATAGAGGAAAGCTACGAGTACGATTCAGATTTTTCGAGCTGTTGCGGATTCAATTTTGTAACACGAATCACAGACGGGCGCGGCAATACCACCCGGCACCTATACGACGCGAAAGGCAACCGCATTCGCACCCGGTCCGCTATTTCACTCGCAGTGGACGAATGGGAATACAATCAGTTCGGACAACTCAGTGCGCACATAGCACCTGCTGATGCAGCCGGTCTCCGCCGTCGAGATGAACAGGAATACTATGATAGTGGCCCGCAAAAAGGTTATTTGCATCGAGAAATCCACGATGCAACCGGCCTGCGTATTACAACCACCCTCGAATATGATGCCGTTGGCAATGTCATCCGCGCCATCGATCCGCGTGGAAACGATACATTGCGGATCGTGAATGAACTCAACCAAATCGTTCGCATTTCATCTCCCGAAGTTAATCCCGGCAGCGGAATTCGGTATCAAAAGGATTTCTATTATGACGCGAATAACAATCCCATTCGCGTTGATGTGCGAAATCTGGATGAAAACGGAGTCATTCAGGCCAATAGCGATTTCACAACCCGGTTTGAATATGACGCGTTAAATTTTCCGGTTCGGGTTTCGCAGGAAATTGACGGCACGCATTTAGCGGTCACGGAATTTGTATATGACGCGAATCGTAACCGGGTCCTTGTTCGGCAACCAGAGGCAGCTAACGGCAATCAGCCTGCGAACGTTACACAAACTCGTTATGACGAGCGAGATATGGTCTTTCAGGTGATCGCTTCTCCCGGCGACGCCGTTCAATCGACCTCGCAGATCGATTACGATTTAAATGGTAATCGGCTCCGTACGCTGAGCGGTATCGAAGCCGGGACACATGTCACTACCTTCGAGTACGATGGCTACGATCGGCTGATTGCGACAACGGATGCCATGGGCAACCGCACCCACCTTCAAATGGATGCTGCTCATAACGTCATTCACGGCTGGACTGAAGGTGAACTGCTCGATAATCCGGGAGCGACGAACAACATTCGATTGGCGGAAGTAAGCCGATTCTTCGATCCGTTAAATCGTATAATCCGTGTGGATGCCGAACATTTTGATCCGGTATCGCAACAGCCAGTTGGCGATGGCAAAGCAACTACCCTGAGCGAATACAGCCCGAACTCACAACTGCTTCGGGTTATCAATGACAATGGCCACGACGTCCGGTTCACCTTCGATTCAGCGAATCGTTTAACATTGGTGACCGATGCCAAGGGGAATTCGATTTCCCGTTCCTACGATCCAAATGGCAATCTGGTTGCGGCGATATCGACGGAGAAGTCCGACCTGGGAGGGGCCGGGAGCACTTTCACGAGTCGCTACACTTATGATAATTTGAATCGTCTCATAAAGGTCATCGACAATGCGGGCAACGTGAATGGATTTGCATACGATTCTCGAAACAACAAAGTGCTGACTGTGGATGCGGCTCGTTCGTCACCTGATTCGTCCGGAAACCGTTCGCGCATGGTTTACGACGGACTCAATCGTTTGATCGAGGAAATTAAGGAACTAACCTCGGATGGCACGGGTGCCGGAGCTGCCGCCGGCCAAATTGTGATTCGCCGCGAATGGGACGATGATGGCCGGCCGGTCGCGGTTTACGACGGAAATGGAAATGCAACGCGCTATTCCTACGATTCTCTGGACCGGCTGGTTCGGACTGTAATTGCCAACGGCGCCCTGAAAACGATGTTATACGACGCGCACTCCAATCCAGTCTCAATCACCGACGCAAACGGCACAATAATTCATCAAACGTTCGACGCGCTCAATCGTCTTGTTCGCAAAGATATTACCCCCGCTGCAGGTGTCGCCGCTGATACCACATTTGAAAAGTGGAGTTACGACGGCCAATCTCGGACGGTTAAAGCAGTCAATGACGCAAGTCAGGTTGAACTCGCTTACGACTCACTGAGCAATCTTACGCGGGATGCAATCGATGGCCGGGCGGCGTTTCGGAATTACGATGGAAACGGAAACCCCGTTTCAACCATTTATCCGACCGGAAGAAAAATTGACGCGACGTTCGATGAGCTGGAGCAACTCAGATCGCTTACCGATACAACTTCCCCACTTCGCGTGGTGCTCGCCGCTTATGATTATGAGGGGCCCCGGCGTATTGTTCGCCGCTCGAATGGTAATAATACCCGGCTTGATCTGGTTTATGATTCTGTGAAACGGCTCACTCGCAGCAGGCATGCTCAAGCAAGTGATTTAGCATTTGAAGACCGGGATTACGGTTGGGATTCGAATTATAATCAAATTCTCAATCGAGACAGACTTCCCGGCGGTTTAATTGAGGCATACACCTATGATTCGATCTATAGACTGCGTTCCGCCGCATTCAGTGGAGCTCTCAACGAGCAGCATGGCTATCAATTCGACGCTGCCGGAAATCGCGTGGCGGTTACTGGCGATGCGGACGCCGGGACTTATTCATTAGGCTCTGCGAATTCACCGAATGCTCTGCTGAATCAATACACTACCACGCCTTTCGACCAGCGCGCTTACGATCAAAATGGTAACCTCATACAAATCACTGGATCCAACCAGGCACATAACCTTCAGTTTGATTATTTGAACCGATTGGTTCGATTTGAAACTGCCGGCGCAGTGAGCCATTACACTTACGATGCACTCGGTCGGCGCATTTCGCGCGTCACTGGGAGCGGTGTCACCGGGACCACTAGATACACCTATTTCGGTTCTCAGGTGCTTGAGCAGCAGGATGGTAACGGGGCGCTCCGAACGAGTTTTGTTTTCGGCGCTGATCTGAATGAAGTGGTTTCGCTGCAGCACGACGGACTGAATTACTGGCTGCACGCGGATGACAAACGCAGCGTTCGCAGGGTGACCGACGCAAGCGGCAAGGTCGTGGAAAGTTACAATTACGACGAATTCGGCAACCCGGCTCTGTTCGACGGCGCCGGAAACCCGCTGTTAACTTCCGCGGTTGGCAATCCCTACCTTTATACGGGGCACCAATATGATCCGGAAACCGGTTTTTATTACGCGCGCAATCGATATTACGATGCGCGAACCGGGCGGTTTATTTCACGAGACCCTGCCGGTGCATTCGGTGATCCGTTCAATCTTGGAAATGCATTTACCTATGCGGCTAACAACCCCGCAACGTATGTGGACCCATTGGGCTTGAGTGGCGGACCGTTGCGACCGGGTGAGTTTATCGATCATACTGGGACATCTGCCGCCTCCGAATTGCTTCGCCGCGGTGGCAAATTGTCCGAGGAGGGCGCCGAGGCCCTCGCTGCGGCAAATCGGTTGAACGATTCTGTCGGAAAGGAACTGATGTCGTGGTACGACGGCTACGTGAACGGAACCATCCATTTGGAAGGGGCTACAGCGGAGGAAGGACTCGTTCAGATGGCGCTTTCTCCGGAAGAGGCCGTAAGCATGGTCAATACTCAATTCGGCAGAGGCGCCAATATGAATCCTCTCAGGTTCGCTGACTATACCGAGAATGGAAAGCGAGTCGCGGACTGGGATCGCTTTATGACCGATGCAGGCTCGAATACCAGACAGAGCGCCTGGTTTGCGCAGTCCGAGCAGGAGATTGCCAGTCTGGAACAAAGAGCGACACAGCTAGCCCAAAAAGGATCACGATTAAAGACGGCCGGCAAAGTTTTGGGAGTTGCCGGAGTGGCCCTTCAAAGTGGGATGGCAATGAAGCAGGCGTATGACAATTGCGCGGGCGTCGGATTTATTGTGAACGAGGGTGTTGCAACCGCGGGCGCTAACGCATTGGTGATGGCAATTCCACCTCTCGGTGTTGTTGACCTTGTCACCGGCGGTTCCGTTTCAGGCATTGCCCACAATGGGTTGATGGTTCCGACCGCCGTGGCCCATCTCGCCGGGCGAATGACAGGTCGTGACGCGGATAATATTCGATCCAGTATGCGCAGTTCACCCGCTACTCGATTGCTCTGGAGTATTGGTGAATGGATCGCGGGCGATTAATGGTGAAGTAAGGGTTACATGAGTCTAAATGCATTCAGCACGGCCCGGAGACCTTCCGATTTTCGAATTGCTTGGGGTGGATGCATTCTTCGGGCAATCGTCGCCAGTGCGGCGCTGATAGGAGGTCTCTTTAATGTTTGTGCTCAGTCGACCGTGTCGGGTCGTCCCTGTAGCGGTCAATCGGGATTTGTAGTTCGAGATTCCATGGGACGAACGATATCTCGAGGATGGACCACTACGGGTGGGACGCTCGGTGATGGGTTGGTTCTTGGCGCAAATCAAACGTATTCGATTACGGTTGCCAATGGCACCACCGGCACTATCGGGCGCGGCACGTTTACAACTGGCAATAACGGTTCTACCCAGGAACTTCCCACACTTCAGGTTGGCGATAGCATCGATCGAGATTCGGACGGTGACGGAGTACCTGACGACATCGAAGATGTTTTCGGCACCGACCCTCACAATCCGTCAACCTATGGTAATGGCATTCGGGACAGCGTGATTGCGACGACGCCACCGCCGCCTGGCACTCCCGTCGGTTCATCCGCCGCTCCGGGTATTCCAGGAGGAAACTCTATCTTTGGCCCGCCTGGCGTAATAAGCAGTGTTTCACTTCCCGGAACCTGTGTGGATATCTCTGCGTTCAACGATATTGTGGCGCTTGCGTGTCTTGATAGCGGTGTCGCCGTATTTAATGTGTTTGCCGGAATGACTCCGCGTCAGATCGCTCTGGTCGATACTCCGGGAGAGGCCCGTGCGGTTGCCTGTGCCGGAGATGACATCGCAGTCGCGGATGGACCGAGGGGTCTCGCGATTATCGATATACGGAATCCCGCGGCGGCAACTGTTCGCGCGCAAGTTACCTTGGGAAGCTACGCTGAGTCAGTCGCTTCTATCGGAGGCGTTGCTTATGTGGGCCTGCGGAACGGTCAGCTCGTAGTAGTAGACATTGCTTCGGCAACTGAGGTGCAACGCCTCAACTTGAACGGGGAGGTTTTTGATGTGGTGGGGTCGGGTGATTTCATTTGGGCTGTCTCCGGAAATAACCTCCGTTCGTTTTCTTCCGTCGATGGAGTTTTAAGTCCGTCGGGAAATGTCGCACTGTCATCCATCGGACCTGATCCATTTTCGGGTCGAAAACGGCTTTTCGTGGGTGGTGGCATTGCCGAAGTGGCCTGCATGAGCGGCTTCGACGATGTGGATGTTCGAAACCCGGCTTCAATGGTTGTCGTAGGCAAAGTTCCGGCAAATGGCCCCGGCTCTTTTAAACAAATCGTTTCGAACGGTTCTGGGCTGGGCGTCGCCTGCGTCGGAATCAACCCACGCTCGGACGGAACTCACGACGTTTATTTGTATGATGTTGGCGTTCCCGCCAAGGTCATGTCGCTCCTAACAATTCTGCCCACGCCTGGAATCGCCTATGCCAATACTATTTATAATGGCTTGGACTACGTGGCGGACGGTGCAAATGGATTGGAGGTAGTTCGCTATCTTGAAACTGACCGCAAAGGTATTGCACCCGTGATTTCCCTGGAAAGCAACGCCGCGAGCGGAACGGCGGAAGAGGGAAAACTGTTTCGAGTGACCGCTCGATCCAGTGATGATGTTCAAGTTCGCAATGTGGAGTTTTACCTGGATGGAAATCAAATCGCCACAGACGGCAATTTTCCTTTTGAAGTTTTTTTCAACACACCGCTTAGTTCAGCCAACAAACTGAATTTCGCTTTGCGGGCACGTGCATTTGATACTGGAGGCAATTCGACTTGGAGCGATCCGCTCACAGTCAATTTGGGACCGGATAGCACCCCGCCACGGGTCGCCCGAACTCAACCCGCCGGCAGGTCGATAGTGGGACAGATCAACAGCGTAATTGCTTTTTTCTCCGAACCCTTACGGCCCGATTCTCTTATTCCTCAGTCTTTTCAGTTGGTGGGCGCCGGAGTCGACGGGGTAATTGGGACTGCCGACGACCAATCCGCGCCGACCGGGACCCTTTCCTATCAGGAATCCCTGAAAGCTGCGGTTTGGACCTTTCCCGCGCCCCTTCCTCCAGGTCTCTGGCAGGCGACGATCGGATCTCCTATTGCTGATAGAGCCGGGAATGAAATGCAGACGCCGTTTCGATGGACTTTTTCTACCTTCGATCAACCAGATCAGGATCACGATGGTGTTCCCGATAGTCTGGAAACGCTACTCGGATTGGATCCGACCAATCCCGATAGCAAAGGGGATGGAACTCGGGATGGTGATCGCGACTTCGATAATGATGGCCTTTCAAACGCCTGGGAGGTTTTCTATGGTCTCGATCCTCGCAACGCCCATACGCAGAACGCCAATATTTTGGATGGCGATCTTGATCCGGATGGGGATGGACTTATCAATCGGCTCGAACAAATCGCGGGAACCAATCCATTGAAGGCTGATTCTGACAATGATGGATGGAACGACGAAGCGGAAGTTTCAGCAGGCAGCGATCCTCTGGATCCGAATTCGAAACCCTCAATGCTTGTTTCGGCGCGGCCGCTGGTTCGAATTGGGCTGACCCAATTTGCTTTTGCGGAAAATGGTGCTGGACTGACCGTCGCGTTTCCACCTTTGAAAATCGGATTGCCCGCGTTTCCGGACAACCTAAGCGGTGGTCT
>JAQGOX010000719.1 GCA_028293365.1 Verrucomicrobiales bacterium
AAAATCGATCGGAGGAAGATTTGAAACCGTCACGGCCGGCTTTGGACCATCGGCCCCGGCCGGGGCCTGTTCTGCGGCGCGTGTCCTGGCCTGCCATCGATCGATCGCTTTCTGCAGGTCCGGCACGCGCACCGGTTTGGTAATGTAATCATCCATTCCAACCGCCAGACATTTTTCGCGCTCTCCCTGCAATGCGTTCGCGGTCATCGCAATGATATGCACCGGTGAACGTCCCGCAGCGGCTTTTTTCTCATTCAGCCGAATCTGGCGCGTCGCTTCGTACCCGTCCATTTCCGGCATCTGGCAGTCCATAAAAATGATGTCGTACGGAATACGGTTAACACACTCAAGAGCCTCCAATCCATTCGCCGCGGAATCCGCGTTATAGCCGAGCTTGTGCAATTGACCATTGGCGACCATCTGATTTACCTGATTGTCTTCGACCAATAGAATTCGAGCTTTCGATGTAGTAGTTGGAACCATAATATCATTCTCCGCACTCCGCCGGCTGCGCGCCCGCGATTCCTTCCCGGCTTTTCCGACCAGGTTTAGCATGCAGTCGTAAAGCCGTTTTTGTTTCACCGGTTTAGTCAGGTACGCTTCGATCCCAGCCGCACGCAATTCGTCGGCGCTCTGCTGCTGGGTGAGGGAAGTTAAAATGACCAGGCGCGTCGGCGCGGTCACCGGATCGGCCTTGATTGCCCGCGCGAGTGTCAAGCCATCCATTTCGGGCATTTGCATATCGAGCAATGCAATATCGTAGGGCAGCCCGGCTGCTGCCGCTTCCCGCAAAACGTTCAGTGCCTCGCGCCCACTGGCGGCGCTTCCTTTTTCCATCTGCCAGGCGAACACCTGATGCCGGAGGATTTGGCGGTTCGTGGCATTATCATCGACTACCAGCACCCGCAGTGACGACAACGATGCGGGAACGGTCTCCAGCCCCGGTTCTTCAATTCTCTCGGATTTTTCCAGATTTGCCGTAAACCAGAAGAGCGATCCTTCGCCCACGACGCTTTGCACTCCCACATTTCCACCCATGAGCTCAATCAATTGCTTGCAAATGGCAAGCCCGAGTCCCGTCCCGCCATATTTGCGGGTAGTGGTTCCGTCCGCCTGGCTAAACGCACGAAACAGGCGTCCTTGAATTTCAGGAGAGATGCCAATTCCCGTATCCCTTATTTCGAATCGCAATAAGACATGGCTTCCGGTTTCCCGCAGAATCGCCACTCCAACATCCACCTCGCCGTGATCGGTAAATTTCACCGCGTTTCCGACTAAATTCATGAGAATCTGCCGCAACCGGCTCGGATCACCGCGCAGGTGGCCGGGCATATTGGGAGCGAATTGGCAGGTCAGCTCCAGCCCCTTCGATTGCGCATGTTCGGCAAGCAGATCCAGGGCATCTTCAACCACCTCGGTCACGCTGAAATCGAGCAGCTCAAAACTTAATTTGCCCGCTTCAATTTTGGAAAAATCCAGGATGTCATTGATGATCGTCAGCAGCGATTCTCCGCTATTGCGAATCGTCTGGGCGTACTGCCGTTGGCTCGGACTGAGATCGGTATCGATAAGCAGACCCGTCATTCCGATCACCCCATTCATCGGTGTGCGGATTTCGTGGCTCATATTAGCCAGGAATTCGGATTTCAATTTCGCGGCCCCAAGCGCTTCATCTCGCGCCTGGATCAAATCCTTTTCGAGCCTGTCCCGCTCGGTCACATCCCTGAAAATGCCGCGCATCTCCATCGCGCGCCCATTTTCATATTTGCAGTTCACGTTGCCTTCGAGATGGATTAAGGTTCCACTTTTCGATTTGAAAACCACTGGCATCTGATCCAGGCGGCCGCATCTCACCAGTTCCTCCATTTTTTCCCGGCAGGCTCGCGCTTCCGGAGGTTCGAGCAAATCGAAAAACGTCAGCGCATGTAACTCTTCTTCGCTATAACCCAGCACTTCTTTCCAGCGCCGATTCACAAAAATAAACCGTCCATCGGGAGTGATACTCTGGATCAAATCGTGCGCATTTTCGAAAAGATCCCGGAACTGCTCTTCACTCTCTCGCCGGGCCCGGGACTCTTGTTCCAGCTCGGCCAAATTAGACTTAAGCTGTTCCATGGTTTTCCGGAGCTCAACCGTTTGAATATCCACCTGTGCCTGCAGGTTCTGGAGGTTCGCCTTCCCTGTCTGCTCCAAACGCCATTTTTCGGTCAACGCTCCCGCCAATTGCAGAACCTCGATGCTATCAAATGGCTTTTTAAGAATCAGCAATCGATCCGAGCGTCCCAGCCTCTCGATCATCCGATCCCACGAATAATCGGAGAAAGCCGTGCAAATCACTATTTGGATATCGGCATCGATTTCCCAGATTTTGTGAGTCGTTTCCACTCCATCCAGGCCCGGAGGCATTCGCACGTCGATAAAGGCCATGGCATAGGGCCGGCCTTCCTCGCGGGCCTTCTTTACCATTTGCACTCCCTCCTCTCCCTGATAGGCCGAATCAACCTCAAAGGAGATTTGAACATTTGTATCGGGCGCCGAGCCAAAAATGTTCGCCTCGTTCCGTGCCATAGCCGCCGCATTGGTCGTGGCCGGCTCCATGATCTTGCGAAAGTCAGCATGGATCGCGCGATTATCATCGATCACAAGCGTGCGCCGGTTTCTCTTGATAAAGTTGTTCATATGACCATGCGTGATTGCGGACGAATGAAGAAAGATTTAATGCCGGAACGATCTTCGCGCCGCTCATTTACTTGATTCAATTTTATCAAAGCATTTAACATACCTGTTATCAGCCCGGCCGATGACCATTTTCCGAAATCCGATCGGTGGCCGGTATTTCTAAATCAAACACTGCTCCCCGCCCCGGCCCTTCACTCATTGCGGTCAATGAACCGCCCATTTCTTTCGCGGCCAGGGCGCTGCTATGCAGCCCGAATCCATGGCCCCCTTTGCGCGTGGTAAATCCATGATTAAATATCCGCGTCAAATTCTCGGGTGCTATTCCCACCCCGTTATCAGTAATCGTAATCCCAATTCGATCCCCTCGAAGGACCGCGCGGACTGTCATCCGCTTATCGTCGCGCCCCGAATCATCACACGCGTGTTTCGCGTTACGGATGAGGTTCACGAGTATTTGAAGGATCTTATGTTTTTCAAGGCTCAGCGGAGGAATCGCCGCGTAATCCCGGACAATCTCCAAACCATGATGGTTCAGGCTCCGCTCGTTCATCCGCAAACCGTCCTCCACCAACTCGATAATGTTGACGACCTCCTTGATGCTGCCAAACGTGGCATAGTTTTGCTGCATTGCCACGATTTCCTTTATATGCTCCACGTTTCGTCGCATCGACTCCGATTCTCTTGCGATCGCACCATAGCTGAGGGTCAGATGTTCGGAAAACTGGCCGAGATATTCCGGCACATGTTTCCCTCTGGTATCGTGGGTCAGGAAATCCCCCAGATCGTGCGGATGTTCCCGCAATAGCAGAACGATACGGGCAAGATTTTCCACCCGGGAGTCCTTAACACTGTGGACAATCAAATCCGTCGAAATGTTAACGCTATTAAGCACATTGCCGACGTTGTGCAGAACATTCGTCGCGATCTCTGCCATTCCGCCGCGGCGGGAAGCCTCCACCAGTTGTTTATGTGTGTTTTCCAACTCGCGAGTGCGCTCGTTGACGCGCATTTCGAGGCTGTCGCGCGCCGTCTGCAGCGCCGTATCCCGTGCCTGAATCTGCGTAAGCATCTCGTTGAACCCATCCACCAACTGCCCGAGTTCATCGTCGCTTCTCCGGGCTGCCCGCACTGTGTAATCCTTGTCGATCGCCACCGACCGCGCCATCCCGGCCAGTTGCAGGATCGGCTCGGAAACCAATCGTTGCAGTCGGTTTGAGAGCGCCAACCCTGCCAGAAGCGAAGCCAGGAACACCATTCCCGCAATCCCGATATAACGCTTCAAGCGCTGTGAAATTCCTTTCAGGTCCGATACGAGATAGATCGCGCCCACGACTTCATCTTTTTGTTTGATCGGATGCAAAAGCCGCAGCCGGTTATCGGAAAACTCCTGGCCTGCAGGACCGGCAGTTTTTGGCATCGGCAACTCCTCCGCATCGCGCTGGTAACTGGCAAAAACCTGACCAGCCTTCGTATAGACGCAGGCGGCCCTGATATACCCGTCGGCATGCAGCCCTGCGAGGGTTTCTTCGGCCACCTTTGGATCGTTGAAATCAAGCGCCGCCGCACAGTTATTTCCTGCCACATCTGCCAGAACTGAGACACGCTCGACCAACTCCCGCCGAAACGTCGCCAGGTCATAAGCGGTGAACGCCGCGCACGCCAGTAAAAGAACGGCCGTGCTGGTCAGCATTATCACCAGCATCTGCTTGTGCCGCAGCGACAAGCTGTGAAAGAAACGTGGTGTGCTCATCGATCGCGTCCTCTCACCGCGTCCGCAACATTCAAGAGCTTGGAACTAATTTGCAATTTCGCCTCGCGCGCCGCATCTAGATTGATCTCCAACCGGATCCGTTCAGCTTTTTTCACAAATTGTATGACACCTCCCTGTTCCAGAAACTGATCGTCTTCGCCAACCGTCAAAACTGAAAGACCCTTTGCCTTTTTCAAAAGATCGCTCAACAACCTCTTCTCCGAACCGCTGATGAACAGCACGTGACAGCTTTGCGGATTCTTTCCTTTTTCGATTAGCTCGACCACGACTCTTCGGCCTAAAACGGTTTTGCCTTCAGCGGCCAGCTTCACCACTTCGCCAAATTTGGCGCCAGCCACTAAATCAATCGTGATCGGAGTGTTTGCATCCGCGAATGAGGCCGCCGGCCAATCCACATATTTCGTGAAGTTCAGCAGAAATAGCGCCTTGACTTGGTACTCGTTCATCACCGTTTCGGCTCCCGGCCCCCTGCAAATGCCGGCCAAAACGATGCATGGCGCTACGATCCGGCAAAATAATTTCGCCGCTACCATCGTCCAGCGCCGCCATCCATAGTCCACATTCATTGGCATAACATCAAAATTGCCAGGTGATTTTTCCGTAAAAACCGCGGGGAACCTCGCGGGTCAACGCGCCGATGGTGCTGGCCTGCTCCGGATGGCTCCCATCGAAAAGATTTTGCCCAACCAATGAAACCTCCAGATTTGCGGAAATCCTATAGGAAAGGTGGACATCCGCCGTGAAATAGCTGGGAATCGCACCGACGTTATCGACGTAGCGAAGCTGCGAATCAAAACTCAGCTTCCGCGTGAGATCGTAGGATGAACGCAAAACCACTTGATGAGTGGGAGCGTTGCGTTCGTAGGCCTGCGCGTCACTTTCAAGTTCTCCACGAATATGCATTAACAGGAGTGAATAACTGCCGGAGAGGCGCCACGAGTCCATGACGGATACCGTCAACACCGTTTCACCACCGTAGGATTCGCCGCGCAATTGATTCTGCGGCAGGATTTCCAGGGTCCCGACCGGAATACCGGGAATGAAATTACTGGGAAGCCCACTGACGAGGTGGCTGTAATCGTTGTAGAATGTCGCGACGTCAATACTGACCTTTTTAGTGGGCTGTACCCGGTAGCCCAACTCGTAGGCCCAAAGCACCTCCGATTGGACGTTGTCATTAGAAACCCTGGTCGGCACATAGAAACCTCCGTCCGGACCCTGCACCGGAAAACCGGACGCAAATCGAAAAAACGGTTTGCCTTCCGTTTCGCTCGGCGTCCGTACCGCGCGTGAAACCGCCGCCCAGAGGGTCTGGTTATCGGCTGGCAAATAAGCCAGCCGCGCACTCGGCTGCACCTCAAAACCAGTGAAATCATTATGCTCAAACTTCGTGCCGAGCGTGAATTTGAGCTTGTCTGGAACTATTTTGATTTCGTCCTGAATGAACGCGCTGAAAAGGCTCAGGGCGATATCGTGGTCTACAAGTTGCAATGCGGGGAAGTTTGACTGGGTTGGACGCGCATCCGAATACCGATACCCGAGCCCCCAAATGAAATCGTTCCGTTCTGCCAGACCAATCGTGTTCTGGAAACTCAGGTCGGCGGTGTCCAACGAAACTTTTGCGAGTGAGTCGTTGCGATAAGTCCGATCGAGAAAGGCTTGAATTTCATAGCTTGACCGATCCGACAAATGTTGCGACCACCGCCCGAGCGTGTTGAATCCATATAAATCTCCGGCTGGTGTCGACGGAGTTCCTCCATAGCCGTTCGCCAGCCAGGTTAGCTGGCCCTCGGCAGCGGTGTAATGGTCCAGACGAAAGCCTTCCTTCCAAAGATCCCATCCGTCGTCCACCCGCCGGCCGCTCGATTCGCGAAAGTCCTGGTTGAGCTGGTACGTCCCAAAAATTCGATAATAGGTGTTTTCGCCAATCTTCCCACCATAACGCGCGCCCCCAAGTGCCAAATGTACATCGCCCCCGCCTCCGTATACTAAAGTTCCCTGTGTATCCTTTGCGCTCTTTGTTAAAATGCTAATCACGCCGTTAACAGCATTGGCGCCCCAAACCGTCGCCCCAGGGCCTCGAATCACTTCGATCCGGTCCACATCATCGAGAAATACCTGCGGCGTATCCCAATAAACACCCGAAAACAGCGGCGAATAAACGGTACGCCCATCCACCATCACCAGTAACTTATTGGCAAACTGCGAATTAAATCCGCGCGCGGAAACAGCCCATGTACCCGCATCGATCGAGGCGACCTGGAGCCCAGGCACAAGACGCAGCGCATCCGCCACACTCGTCGCCCCCGACCGGCGCAAATCATCATTGCTCAAAACAAAAATCGCGGCGGCCGCGTCATTGAGCCTTTCCTCTTTCCGCGACACCGATGTGACCTTAATATTGACCAATTCCTCCAATGAAAGATCCGGAACCGGCGCATTCGCGGGTATGCTAGAGTCCGCTGCCGCAACCCGGCTGGCGTGGATTGCCAGCGCCAGGGTCCATGAAGTCTTTCGCCAGAACCAGCCGCCTGCTTTTTCCGTTCCCGCTCCAGTTCTCAAAATTGATCTGGTCGATTTCTTCATGTAATTCGAATTCGTTCGGATGCGCATAGATCAGTCAGGTGGTCGGTTCTTTGGCATCGAGACATTGACGCACCGTTTCGCAAAGTTTCCGCGGGTTGTACGGTTTCTGCAGGAAAACGAAATTCTCACCAATATCATCTGTATCTCGTCCGGCGTCGGCCGAGTACCCACTGCAGATAATCACCTTCAGCGAGGGCTTTACGCAGTGCAGTTTTTCCGCGAGGACTCGCCCAGTATAAGATCCCGGCATCACCATATCGCTCAACAAAAGATCGATTCGCAATCCGCCTCGTTCCCAAACATCTATCGCTTCATCTCCATCCGCTGCCTCAAGCACCTTGTACCCTTGTCGTTCCAGTACGATCACCGCCAATTCGCGCACCGGCGCCTCATCTTCCACCACCAGAATCGTTTCTTTCCCGGCTGTGCTGACCGGTTCGCACTCCATGACCAGCCCGGGTCCACCGGGGGCATTTGCAACGGGCAAAAACACGCTGAAGATCGTTCCATACCCCACTTCGGTTTCCACTTCGATCCACCCTTCGTGCTGGTTCACTATTCCGAATACCGTGGAGAGGCCGAGACCAGTTCCTTTCCCCACATCTTTCGTCGTAAAGAACGGATCAAACATACGCGACAGATTTTCTGGCGCTATTCCTGTTCCATAATCCTGAACGGAAAGAAAAACAAACTCGCCCGCGCGCGCCCCGGGGGCACGCGGCGGCTGGATCTCGGGAATCGAAATGAACTCTGTGGCAATGCGTAGAATCCCGCCATTCGGCATCGCATCCCGGCCGTACAGCGCCAGATTCATCAGTACCTGCTCCATCATCCCTGCATCGGCATGGATCATAG
>JAQGOX010000725.1 GCA_028293365.1 Verrucomicrobiales bacterium
TTTCCCGGCAAGCTATCACAATCGTGCGGGTGGGCTGAACTTTGCCGATGGGCATGCGGAAATCCATAAATGGCTGGATCCTCGCACGACGCCAATCCTGAAAAAAGGTCAGCACCTTTCACTCAATGTCTCGTCGTCAAAAAACCAGGACATTCGCTGGCTCCAGGAACGATCGACTTCGTTCAAGTAGCGCGTTACGGGCGTGCGAACGGCCCAGCGGTCCGTTCGCTACCTTGCGCGCTTAGTCGCTAATAATCATTGGCGTCAATTCACAACGATTAACCGGCACTTTTAATCGCACCCGTCTGGCTATTCCGATGTCTGGCCATTCCGAATTGCTTTTCGGATCGCGGTTCTTCATTCTGCAGGCTCGCCACATGATGAAGTTTTACATATTGCTTTGCAGTTTTTGGCTCTACTCCGCGACCCTGTTCGCTGCGCCGAAATCGTTGTTTGATGGGAAATCGTTCACCGGCTGGGAGGGCGAGACGAACAAAGTTTGGCGGGTCCGCGATGGAACGATTACGGGCGGCTCGATGGACGGGAATCCGCGGAATGAATTTCTCGCCAGCACGCAGAGTTATCGAAACTTCCATTTACGATTGGAATACAAGCTCGTGGGGACGGAGGGATTCGTGAATGGCGGGGTTCAATTCCGAAGCAAGCGCGTGGCTAATCCGCCGAACGAGATGTCGGGTTATCAGGCAGATATTGGGGCGGGCTACTCAGGGTTTTTGTATGACGAATCGAGGCGCAATCGAATGCTGGCGGTGGCAGACACGAACCTCGTCCAGCGGATTGAAAAGCCGGGAGATTGGAACCGATACGAGGTGGAAGCGAACGGGCCGGAAATTCAGATATGGCTGAACGGAGAACGCACCGTGGACTGGGTGGAACGGGAAGCGGGAATGCCGATGGATGGTCCGATCGCGCTGCAAATCCACGGGAATAACAAAGCGGAGATTTCTTTTCGCAACATCAGCATCGAGGAACTGCCGAATCCGGCGGTTCCGACGCAAGGAGAGGCGCTGGGAAGATTCGGGCAGCCTCAGCTCAAGTTGCCAATTGCGCCCTATCCGAAGGGAGTGTTCGAGGTGCAGACGAATGAGGTGATTGTTTTTGTTGGGCAGGAAAACTTCGTGCGCGAGCAGAAAGCCGGTGAGCTCGAATCGCGCCTGGCCTCAGGATTTGCGGGTAAAACGCCGCGGTTCCGATCGATGGCGTGGCAAGCGGATACCGTTTACGAACAGTGGCGCGATCTGAATTTTGGCTCGTGGCTTTCGCAATTGGAAACCGCGGGTGCGACCACGGTGATCGCGCAATTTGGCCAGATCGAGGCGCTGGACGGCCGCGCTCGTTTGCCCGAATTTGTGGCGGCGTACCATCGTTTGCTCGATCAGTTCGCTAGCCGGACGCGCCGGCTGGTACTTGTTTCACCAATGCCATTCGAAAAACCGAATGCTCCACATGCGCCAGATCTCGGTGCCCGTAACGCCGATCTAGCCGCCTACGTCGAAGCCATTCGGGATCTGGCCCGGCAGCGTGGCGCGGTCTTTGTAGATCTTTTTCACTCGGGGTCCCTGCGATCGCCAGGAACGCGATTCACCGATGACGGGATTCATTTGACCGATTCGGGCACCCGCGAAATTGCCCGGGCAATCGCGCGCCAGCTCGGAGTTGAAGAGAATCTTTCCGCAGCCTCGACGCAATTGCGCGAAGCCATTGTGGAGAAGAATCGATTGTGGTTCGACTGCTGGCGTCCGGCGAATTGGTCATTCGTTTATGGTGACCGTGTGTCGCAAATCTTTGGCAAAGGGGCAGGTTCAGAAGCTTCCCTGAAGGAGAATTTTGAACGGCTGAACTCACTGGTGCTTGCCGACGACAACCGCATCCACGCCATCGCGCGCGGCGAGTCGGTGCCGAGAACGGTTGCTCCCGATAAAGACCCTAGCCCAGAGGAAGCGAAGGCGCTGACTCCGGAGCAGGAACTGGCAACCTTCACGACCGCGGAGGGATATTCGATCAACCTTTTTGCCTCGGAACGAGACGGCGTGGTAAAGCCAACGCAAATCGCCTGGGACGAGCGAGGCCGCCTTTACGTCGCCTGTTCCCCGACCTATCCGCATATGCAGGCGAGCGCGAAGCCTGCGGACTACATCCTCGTGCTGGAGGATACCGATGGTGACGGCGTAGCCGATAAATCGTGGCGCTTCGCCGAAGGGTTGACGATGGTGCAGGGCCTTGAGCCCGGCGCAGGCGGGCTGTTCGTCTGCGATTTCGACCAGATTCTGTTTTTGCGCGACACGGATGGCGATGGCCGCGCGGACGAGCGCCGTGTTTATCTGAGCGGTTTTGGCATCGGCGACACGCATCAATTAGTCAACTCGATCACCTATGGGCCCGATGGCAGTTTATGGTTCACGCAAGGACTGCACGCCTTCTCACGAGTCGAAACGCCCTGGGGCGTCGCCCGCCTTGACCGCGCTGGCGTATGGCGGCTGCGCCCGGGCACCTTGCGGATGGACGGGTTTTTCGGCGGTGGAATGGCCGGCGCGAATTGCTGGGGGGTCACATTCGATGATTACGGACAGGTCTTCCACAAGTCGGGCGATCGGCCTCAAGGATATTGGACTACACCCGGAATGGTGCGTGGCGCGAGCCCGCTCGGCAGCGGTTCGACTTTGTCCGCCGATGTTTCCTACGCAAATTCCCCCGAACAATATCATTCGGTCGGACCGCTGTTTGATACTTCGCCGAAAACAACTTCGATCGATATCATCGGCACGCGCGCGTTACCCGATGACATTCAGGGTTGCGCGGTGATCGGTGGTTATTTTGGAGCCGTGGTCGAATTGCACCGTTTCGAAGATGCCGGATCTGGTTTCAAGACCACGCAACTCCCGCGTCTCGCAAAATCATCCGATGCTTCATTCCGGCCTGTCGATGTGAGTGTCGGGCCGGACGGGGCGATCTATGCTGCGGATTGGTTCAATCCCGTGATTGGCCATTACCAGGCGAGCTACGTGGACCCGAAGCGCGACAAGACGCATGGCCGCATCTGGAGAATTACTTCGAAGAGCCACCAGCCAGTGAAGCAACCGAATCTGGCCGCGATGAAGCCGGAGGAATTATTTGAGCAGCTTCATTCACCGGAGCGCTGGACACGGTATCAGGCGAAACGTTTGCTCTTTAACGCTCCCGCGGATCAGGTTCTAAAAGCGGGCGATGAATGGCTCGCGAAACTTTCCCCGGCTGCGGCTGATTACGAAAAGGTGCTCCTCGAGGCCTGTGGTGTTTTCGAAGCGCACGAAGGCGCACGTCCCGAACTCCTCAATAAATTACTGAATGCAAAAGATCCGCGCGTACGCGCGTACGGCACCCGCGTGATCGGCGCATGGGCGGACCAGCTTCCAAACGCATTGGATCTTTTGCGTGCGCGAGTACACGACGCGAATCCCCGCGTGCGACTTGAATCGGTCGTTGCCGCCAGCTACATCCAAAAGCCAGAGGCGGTGCAAGTGGTGACCGCTGCGCTGGATTCACCCCGTGATCCATTCCTTGATTACGCTATTCGCCAGAGCGCACGGGCCCTGCAACCGCAATGGTCCCGCACCTTTGCCGAAAACAAACTTGCTGTCGCAAATGAGATCCAGCGCGCTTATCTTCGGGACCTCGCCAAAAATTCGGCGCGCATCCCAAGTCAGGGCCAAAACATTTACGAAATGGCTTGTCTGCCCTGTCACCAGCCGGAAGGAAAAGGATTGCCGGGAGTCTATCCACCTCTGGCCGGCAGCGAATGGTTGCGAGGAAACCCTACTGCTGTCATCAGGATAGTTCTGCATGGGCTCTCCGGACCGATCACCGTAGCAGGACAAACTTACGGGGGTCCAAACGCCATTCCCATGCCTTCCATGGGCGGATTGACCGATGAGCAAATCGCCGATGTGATTACTTTCGTCCGTGGAGAATATGGGGCGAAAGCTGCAGCAGTTTCGGCCGGCCAAGTGCGCTCCGTGCGGGCCGCTACTGCACAGCGCGAGGCGCCATGGACCATCGAAGAGCTGCCCCGATAAAAATCCTACAGTGGCGATCAAGCGCGCTTTACCTTTTCCTCAACCGAAAAAACATGTTGCGGTCTGAGGACGGCAGACGCACTTCATATTTCAGATTACCGATGTTTGTTGTGAGATTGGGGGTGATCTCCACCCAGTCCGCATCCAACTCCGATTTCACTTCGAGCAGAAAATCGGCGGACGAAACAGTCCAGGAGAGCTCCGGTTTTCCAGTCAGGCTCGTGATTCCCAATATCGGAGCTATACCTCGTTCCATAGTCCAAAGGGCCCCATCACTGTTTCTGGCGGAGGCGGCAATTAGCTTGCCTCCGTCGGCAGATGACGCGACTGCTCGCCATTGTTCTGCTTCGCCTCCAGGCACAGCATTCGGCTGCCAACTCAAGCCTGAGTCCATCGAGGTGTAGAGCAATCCGTGGCCCGAAACGGCCAGAAGTTTGGTTCCGTCAGCCGAAGATGAAATAGCGGTCCAATCGCTATTCTCTGTCAGAGACGGAACCCATGTGGCCCCCGAATCGTTGGACGTAAATACGTTTATGCCTCCGATTGCTGCAAGCTTCGAACCATCAGCCGAACTGGAGATAGCTCCCCAGAATTGCGAGAAATCACTCACTTTTTCCCAGGTCGCACCGAAATCGACGGATCTATAAAGACCACTCCGCGAAGTAGCGAATAGTCTCTCTCCATTTGCAGAAGCCGCTACATCGTTCCAGTGACCCGGAGGGCCTGTTTTGTTCCATGTACTTCCTGAATCGATGGAGATGTAAAGATATTGATCATCCGAATCGCTTGCAGCCGCCAGCATTTTTGAACCATCGGCCGAGCAGGTCACCGAGGACCAATATTTGCCGGGCGCACTGGTCTGTTTCCATGATTCTCCGAAGTCTGACGAAATGAAAATGGGACCTCCTTTCCAGGAAACTACGACGAGCGTATTTCCATCCGCTGACATGGCAACGGCCTGACACCAGACGGTCGCTACAGTATGGTTAACCCAGGTTTTACCTGCGTCCGTTGAAGTGTAAACATTCGTATAACCGCGAACGGCGGCAAGCTTGTTTCCATCAGCCGATGAAGCAACGGAGAACCAACGATAAGGGGGCGCACTAGTTTTGGTCCAGTCCTGAGCCGAACTCTTGCTCACATCCAGAGCCACAAAAAGCAATAGCGTAAAGAGGAAAGAAACAGTGCTTTTCATACTGCCAACTCTGCAGGATTTTTAAGAAAATCAGCAACGTGCTTTTGAACGCACAGCACGAAAGAACTCACTTCCATGACACTAATCTCTCTCTCAGTACCGGCTTGAACTCCTGTCCACTTTCCGATTCTATTCGCGCTTCCGTTCGTTTCTCAAATTCCTTCTGCCCGCCAGCGCTATCGTTGGGAGTGTCGTATTCACCCGGCTGCCATTCCACCCGCTGCCCGGCCACCCACAGCAACGCCGATTGGATATTTGAAGTAGCTGCTCCAATGAAAAAATCCGCCCCGGCAATTTAAGTCTGCGGATCGTAGCCACTCCATTCCCGTCGAGAAGCTCCACCAGAATTGAAGCGAGGGCGCGGCCTCGCGATTTCAAGTCTGAAGAAAACGAATCCAGAGTACCATCGGCGAGGCGCGCGAAGGCGCGCAAAGCACCATGTGCTGGTTTGCGGAATTTCACCTCGGAGGTTCGGAGCACGGCAAAAAATTGATTCTGAGCCTCACCCAGGTGCCGCAGCAGAAGTTCGCCACTACTGGCCTCCGCGAATGCGAAGAGCACACTTGCGTGAATAGTGCCGATGTGGTTCAGCAGGAGGGGAGTTTCCCGCATTTCCAGAATGTGCTCACTGTTTTCAGGGGCAAGGCTTATTCCAAGACTCTTGTTGATGGCAAGATCGGTGACATGCATAGCTTTTTGTGCGGGGTAGAATAGAGATGAACAGCAGACGATGAAAGTTCTGTCTGGGCGGGCTGTCTGGGCGGTGGATAACGGGCGTTTGGACGCGGTCCGATTCGCATCTCAGGGTGAGAAGGATCGAGATCGAGATCGAGATTGAGATGAAATGGTTGCGGGGCCTTTGTTTTTGAAGTAATAATTGGTCTGGTCTCTATGAAAATTACCATTCTTCGGTGGAGTTCGGTTATCGCTGCAACACTTTCTGCAACTTGGATTTTCCTCCTCACGGCGCTTGTCCTTCGGTGCAGTCTTGCTGGCGGACCCTTCCCGGTCCTGGCTAAATTTGCGCCGTTTCGCGAGCACTTTGGCGTAACCGACCGGATGCTGAGTCTTTTTCCGATATTTGCTCTGGTGGCCATGGTTTTTATGGGTCTGGCCTGGTATTCAGAACGGAGTTTTCGTTCGAATTACAAAATCGCCATTATTTGTACAGTCCTCGTTTCCATGTCACCGGTTTTCGTGGCCCTCAATCCTGGTGGGTATTTTTCATGGTTTTTGAGCTGACGAAAAGTTCCGGTAATCAAGCTTCGGCATATTATTTTGAAGCTTTCTTAATTGCGTTTTCCCCCTCAAATTTCTGCCACTTTCCGGATCATCTGCGAGTTTGACCTCTTGTTATCTTCATGGATAAGGGCTTTCGGAGTTGGCGTAAATTATGCTGATTTTTCCCTTAATGAAACCAACGCATAACGAACGTGACGCGGGATTTACCCGACTTGATCTTTTGGCTCTAATTTTTATCGCTGGCTTCCTGATTCTTCTCGCGACCCCGGTTTTAGGAAATAATGAAAACAAGAGCCGGGCTGCCATTTGCGCTTCAAACCTGAAACGCTTAACCACGGCCTGGACCTTGTATGCCGACGATAATGGCGGTCGACTGGTCATGAATCTAAATGGCGGCCTGGCTGCTGGGGGAAACGGCGCAGGCCAGTTTGCCCCGTGGGCGTCGGGTTGGCTGGATTGGGGCACAGCGCCGGACAATACTAACACGCTTTTCCTCACCTCCGACAAGTTTGCTCGGCTGGCACGTTACGATGCCTCGGACGCGAAGATATATAAGTGTCCCGAAGACTCATTCCTTTCAAAAAGCCAAAACGCGAAAGGTTGGCTGGGTCGGGTTCGATCGTATAGCATGGATGCGTTGGTGGGGGGTGGAAATATCCAAAGTGGTCCGTTCGACCCGACAACGTACAAACAAGCGAAACTACTCTCCGATCTCACCATTCCCGGACCGCGCGAAACGTCGCTTTTCCTTGAAGAACATCCTGATAGCGTGAATGACCCATCATTTGTTCCCCCTTTCAGCGGTCAGTGGGAGGATCTGCCTGCCTCCTTCCATCAAGGCAGTTCGACAGTCAGCTTTACCGACGGTCACATCGAAGTGCATTCCTGGAGGGGTAGCGCACGAAACGTCCCCGTAACATTTTCCCCGGGCTTCCTTGTTGGTAACAAGACCAACGACCCCGACATTCACTGGGTAAGTTATCACAGCTCTCGCGTCTCAGAAAAAAGCTATTAATTCCGTTCGGCTGGGAGATTTAACCCGCCGGTTTTGTCTTTGTCCCAGCACTATGAGAACTCTGAGGAAAATCATCGTTCGTTGAAGTTCAGTTATCGCTGCAACACTTTCTGCCACTTGGATTTTTCTCCTCACGGCGCTGGTCATTCGGTGCAGGCTTGCTGGCAATGGTTTTTGAGCTGAGGGCGCGGTTGTGGCTGAAGGAATGCGGCGGTAAACCGTTGAAATGGTTCAATCCGATTCGGCGAGGCGCGATCACCGCGCTGAAGCACGGTGTTAATGAGGACTGATCGATTCGGAAATGGCATTTCGGGCCTATTCTGCCCCAGGATTCTCCTTTATTGGAGCGAAGCGTTGGAGTGCGTCCGCAAGCTGAACCGGCATGCGTTTTGGCTTTTCGTTCAGGTCCGTGCAGACATGTGAAACTGTGGCTTCCACGAGGAGCGAATTTGCTCTTTGAATTTCGTATTGGAATTGCAATCGCACGCGCGTGATCTGGAGCGGCTTTACGGAGATTTCCAATAGATCGTCGTAACGCGCGGCACCTTTGTATTTGATTTGAACTTCGGATACCGGAAATAAGATCTCCAGCTCCTGACATTTCAGCAGCGGCTCGCCGATATGCCGAAAAAATTCCCCTCGGGATTGTTCAAGAATATCCAGGTAGCGCGCGTAATAAATGTGGTTGCCCAGAGTGCATTCGGCATAACTGACTCGATGGGTATGCGTGAAAACATTATTCATCAGCAACTTTTGAATCGATCAGTTTGAGGAACCCGGCTTCGTCCAGAACCAGCACTCCCAAAGACAATGCTTTTTCCAACTTGGATCCCGCATCGGCTCCAGCGACGACATAATCGGTTTTTTTGCTCACGCTGCCGCTGACTTTGCCTCCAGCGGCTTCGATCTTTGCCGCGGCTTCTTCGCGCTTAAGCGTCGGCAATGTACCTGTTAGAACGAACGTTTTCCCGCTGAAGGCTTTTTGCTCCTCTGCATCGCGCGGAACGTAGATGGAGGAATTGAAATTGAGGCCGGCAGCGCGAAGCCGATCAACAAGCTTGCGATTGGACTCCTGGTGCATCCATTGGGCGATGCTTTGCGCTATAACCTCCCCGATATCATCAATTTCGGTCAATTGGATCGCAGCAACCTCGGAAATCGCATCCAGATTTGGAAAATGCCGCGCCAAACTCTTCGCCGCGCCCGCTCCAACATGGAGAATCCCAAGACCGAAAAGAACCCGCCACAGGTCTCTTTTTTTACTGGCCTCAATACCATCGAGAAAGTTTTGGGCTGATTTGGTTCCCATCCTCTCAAGGGAGGTGAGCTGCTCCAAGGTAAGTGAATAGAGGTCGGCGACGTTCCTCACGAGGCCCGCGCCGACCAATTGCGAAACCAGCACTTCACCGCCTCCTTCAATGTCCATCGCTCCGCGGGCGCACCAATGCTCGATCCGGCCTCGAACCTGGGCCGGACATTCGGGATTGACGCAGCGCCAGGCTACTCCCGCCTCTTCCGCGCCGACCGCGCGCACGACCGGAGAATGGCACTCAGGACAATTTGCGGGAAAATGGAATATGATTTCGTTCCCGGTGCGTTTGGTCAGAACGACTCCGACGACCGCAGGAATTACTTCACCCGCTTTCTCAATCGTAACGGTGTCGCCAATTCGGATGTCCTTGCGACGCAGTTCGTCCTCGTTGTGCAGCGTGGCGCGGCTGATGGTGCTGCCTGCGAGAAACACTGGCTCCAATTCGGCTACGGGAGTCAGGGTGCCGGTACGACCCACCTGAATCGTGATTGCCCTGAGCTTCGTTTCGGCCTGTTCAGCCGCGTATTTATAAGCAATCGCCCAGCGCGGCGCTTTCGACGTAAAACCGATGCGCTCCCGCTGTGCGATCGAATTCAATTTAATCACGGCACCATCGGTTTCATACGCGAAATTCCTGCGCACCTGATCCAGTTCCTCGATCGCTTGAATGAGCTCGTCCGCCGATACGCACCGCCAGGTTTTCTCTGGAATTTTCAACCCGGCCTCTTTCAGCCAGCGCAAAACCGACGTGTGATCAGCAAAATGGATCTGGCTGCTTTCAGAAACGTGTCCAAGCCCGTAGAGAGCTACGTCCAGCGGACGCGCCGCAACCAGGCGGGAATCCAACTGTTTTAACGATCCTGCCGCGGCATTGCGGGCGTTGGCGAATGGCTCCTCATCACCAGCCTCCCGTTGAGCGTTGAGCTTCAAAAAGCCCGCCCTGGTGAGATAAACCTCACCGCGCACTTCCAGAACTTCGGGTAATTCGGACACGGGCTTTTTCAGAGAATGTGGCAACGTGCGAATCGTGCGGAGGTTCGTCGTGATATCATCCCCAGTCGTTCCGTCCCCACGAGTGGCACCCAAAACAAACTTGCCATGCTCGTATCGAAGATTGATGGCGACGCCGTCCACTTTCGGTTCCACGGTCCATTCGAGTTTTTCGTTCGGCAGCAGCCGTTGCACTCGAGCGACGAATTCCCGCACTTCAGCCTGGGAATAGGTATTATCAAGACTTCTCATCGGGCTGAGATGTTCGACCGGCTTGAACGCTTTTAGTGGCTCACCGCCAACACGCTGGGACGGGGAATCGTTTGCCAGCTCGGGAACTTGCTTTTCAAGATCGAGCAACTCGCGGTAGAGACGGTCGTACTCCTGGTCGCTGATCGTCGGACTTGCGAGTACATAGTACGCATGGTCATGCGCGCGAATCTGATCCGCGAGTTCGGCGTGCCGTCTGGCTGCAACAGTCTGCGTCATCGTAGGAAGTATAATGATTAAACGAAGCTCACCGTGTCGAAGGGTATTTGATGCGCATCCGCGACCGGTTTTGATGTGACTTTTCCTCCGTAGATGTTGATGCCGCCCAGGAGAGCTGGTTGCCTTTGGCACGCTTCGGCAAGGCCATTGTCAGCCAGCAATTCAATATAACGATAAGTCACATTCGTTAAGGCCTGCGTCGCGGTACGCGCGTACGCAGCGGGCATATTGGCAACGCAATAATGGTTCACCCCCTCCTCGACATATACGGGATCGTGATGCGTGGTAGGGCGGGACGTCACCGCGCAGCCCCCCTGGTCAATCGCGATATCGACCAGCACACTGCCGGGTCGCATTTGGCGGAGCATTTCGCGCGTAATCAATTTCGGAGCTTTCGCCCCCGGAACCAGCACAGCGCCGATCAATAAATCAACCGCAGGGAGAAGCTCCATCAGATGTGCCTCATTGGAATAAAGGGTGTGCGCGGTGTGAAGGGTAATATCGAGGAAGCGCATTCGCTCCAGGTCGACTTCGAGAATGGTTACATCAGCACCCAATCCCTGCGCCATGCGAGCGGCATTAATGCCGGACGCGCCGCCACCGATAACCACAACTTTT
>JAQGOX010000727.1 GCA_028293365.1 Verrucomicrobiales bacterium
CGCTTCACTTTTCTTCGGGCGCAAAGGATCCGACGAGCGATCGAGCGAGGGCGGTTTAACGAACAAAATGATTCCGGAAACGATCAGAAGTAAAAACGAAATAATCCAGATCTTACGAGACGGAAGCAACCGAACCGGTGCGAAAAGCAGATAGGAATTTTTCCCGCGATTGGGCCGGCGCCAGCGCAAAAGCGGCGGAACGAAGCCGTAGAGCATCAAAACCGCGGCCAGCACAATGCCAATCGCCACGAACGAGCCAAGCTGACCGAGACCGGGAAGTCCACTCAGATTCAGCGCCAGAAATCCTCCTGCGGTCGTAACCGCAGACCAAATGATGCCGGGCGCAGCCTCATGCCGGATTTGATTCGCATCCAGGTCCGGGTGTGACTGCGTTTCCTCATAGAGCACAATCCCAAAATCCTCGGCCAAACCAGTCAGGATTGCCGCAAACCCAAGGCTGACTACGTTCACCGTGCCAAAGAGCAAGCCTCCGATAGCGACGGTGGCCGCCAATAGAAAAAGCAACCAGGCCAGCAACCAAAGAAGCGGACGCACCCTTCGATGCGTTAGATAAAAAAGCAGGCCAATGACGGCGAGAGTTCCAGTACTTGACCCCCCCATGTCATTCTCCATACCGCCGGCAATTTCCGTCACAAAGGCCGGCCGGCCCGTATAATGAATGGTGACGGAACCCGGGAGCCCATGAGACCGTGCCTCCGCCGCCACTTTGCGCATTTTTTGCAACCAGGCCCGGCAGTCCCGGTATGAGCTTAAGGGCGAACTTGCTTCGATGAACATCATGCGAAACGTTCCATCCTCGGAAGCGAACATGTCATCACTCTTGGTGGCGAAAGGGATGGACTGCTGGGTCAACGAAGGAATTTCCAACAACCCAAAAGGATCATATCCACCGATCGCCATGTCGCGCGGAGACATCGAAGTCGTCAAACGCTCACGTGTCGCCGCCAGGGTATTGCTGACGTTTGATTTGTTCAATCGTGCCGCCATTTGCTCGATGTCGGCAGGCGACTGGTTCAGCCAGAGATAGGCCATCAACTCGCCTGCCTGCCCGGGTGCTTGCATCCAAAATGGCTGCCAGCTAACCGATTTCACCAGATCAGCGCGCGTGCGAAATTCCTGCGCCAGGATACGCGCCGCCGCCTCGGTTTCTTCCGGGTTTGCGGACTGCAGCGTGAGAATTAATTCGCGGGAATTGGAAAAATGTTCCTGATATTGCTTTAATCCTTGAACAACCGGAAGCTGGTCGGGAAGTAGATTTAAAACTTCAACATCGAAATGAATCCGCGCCGCGCCCACTATCAGCGCAACCACAAAAAGGGTCCACAGGACCCGCTTGAGATTTTTCATTCTTGCGAACCGCGGCGCTGGCAGATTGTGAAGCGAACCCGGTGAAATCGATGGTTTTGCCCTGGCATTCGCGCGGGCGCACCATCGAAAACCTGCGAAATTCTTCCGTATAAACCAGGGATTCCATCCCCTCTACACACGCCCCCTCTTTTCCAGAGGTTCTCAATCAGTTTTTCCATCATTTCCCTTAACAAGGATTATCGGTTAATGTAGCCGCCAGTCTGAAAGACGCACATGGAAAAAATCGATATAATTCTTTTAGCGGAAGACAATCCTGATGACGTCTTTCTAATGAGGCGCGCGCTTCGAAAAGCCGGCATCACCGCGCAGCTCCAGGTCACGCAAAATGGTGAGGAAGCGATTGATTACCTGGCGGGAAACGGTGTTTACGCCGATCGCACGCTATACCCGAAGCCTTCCATCGTCATTCTCGACATTAAGATGCCCAAAAAAACCGGTCTCGAGGTCCTGGAATGGGTTCGCAGCAATTCCCACCTGCAGGTAATACCTACAGTGGTAATGAGCGCATCGGAAATTGCAGATGATATTCAAGCCTCCTACGTTCTGGGAGCCAACACTTTCTTCGTCAAACCGAGTTCATTCGACGAACTGGTGCGACTGCTTTCCGCGTTTGAGAACTATTGGAGCACCGCCAAACGTCCGGCAAAACTCCCCCCTGGCCCCAGGCATCCTTGAGATTTGGAGGTTTGTCCGCGGTAGCTTTCAGGCGATTTCCCGATGGCACCCATGGCGAAGCGCAGTAGGTTGTCTGGTAGTTTCGGTTTTTGCCTAGGCTTTGTTTTCCGAAACGATAAGGCGATTCATTGTGAATCGCCTTTTTGCTGACGGGATACTTCCACGACGGCCTTAGGTCTACCGGATGGGGCAAGAAAAGAAATAAAAGACCGCTCGCGCCATAAAGGTCACGAGCGGTTAACCCAAGTTATGAAACAATACCTGTCCCCTTAAGCAGTGGCTGTGCCATCAGCGTTCAGTCGTTGTTCAGGCTGATCAAGCCGGTGGAATTGTCGCAAATAAAGACATATTGGCTGCTCTGAGTGTCTTGTAACTGGATGGAGTCAAAATTTGAAAATACTCGTATTTGTCCGCCAGCTATCTTCGGTCGCCCACTGATTGACGGGAACGTACGATTTACCCCAACGCAGAAAACGAGTGCTTCCGTCCGCAAAAGCATAATTCGAGCCCCCACCCTTGCCACCTTGTGCGCCCGTCGAATGACGGGATTGCTCCGTTTCGGTCACGTCATTGCCCACGCCTTCGAGAAAATCCATGAAAAAATGTCCCGAATCATGCGCCTTTTCTCCAAAAACGATCGTATCGGTAGGAACCTTAATCGCATTTTCGTTTATGGCCTTGTTCACTATGGTGTTCATGCTGAACGCCGAACCCATTTCCGCACTGAAATGGTCGTTCCATCCGTTGATGATATAGCTGCGCGGCGCCGAATCCGCGGGCAAATTCGTATTGGTTTCGGCAGAGGCAGGAGGAGTGATTCCGCTTTTGCCCACCGTGTCGGTCGCGCAGCGGAGTATTTTCAAATCGCGATAACTCTCGCGCAATTTGGTCGGCCACCGATCCGACGTGGTCCGGGCTGGTTGCCGTCCCTGATTGTCGTCCGCGTAAAGCACGACCGACACTCCAAGCTGGCGCATATTATTGACGCAGGATATGCGGCGTCCCGCCTCTTTGGCTCGGGCCAGACTTGGCAACAGCATCCCGGCCAAAATCGCAATGATTGCGATGACCACGAGCAATTCGATCAGTGTAAACGCGCCTTTTTTAGAAGCGCCAGGGTGCGAGAATGGATTTGAATTATTTTTCATAGGTAGAATGAACCGAACCAGCAACAATGGAGCCTTTCGCAGTAGCCTGCCTTATTCCGAACGTTTTATTCTCTTTTTGAACATTCACTCGAATAATTCCCGGCCGAGCGCGTCCACACCCATATAAATGTTCGGAAAAAACGGCTTTCTGCTTACCTTTGCGATCCTGCTGACCGCAACTTACTGTTACTTTTTCACTGACTGGTTCCGGGTAAAGACTATTCAAATTATTCCGGGGAACCGGATGGTTGGAACCCTGATGCCGGATTCGCAGGCGGCTCCCATTACCTTCTCGCTCGACAATGATTACAGGTTAACCTCCATAAAAGTAATTTCACTTCGAGAAGCCGAAACCAACAAAGTCGTGATTCCCAAGTGGCACTTGGTTTCCAGCTCAAATTCCGTCCCGACTCGCGGTTTTCTTTACGGGATGCCAATCGCCGGAATGAAGAATTCCACCCTCAAATCGGCTGCCGACGATTTGCAGGTCGGAGAACCCTACCGCCTTCTCCTCGAAGCTGGAAAGACACGCGGACAGGTCGATTTTCTGCCGGCACCCGCGACGCCACGACGCTGAAAAAGCGCGCTGTGTGCCCGTAAACGCACAGCATTTAGCCCGCGATTCAAGTTGCCTCTCCCTTCATGACAGCATAGCTTTAGGGTAAGCCTCGGAATTCGTTCCTGGTTTTTTGCACGCATAATGAAGATTAAATCCAACACGGACCGTCTGGCATTCACTCTGATTGAATTGCTCGTCGTCATAGCCATTATTGCCATTCTGGCCAGCCTTCTCCTTCC
>JAQGOX010000741.1 GCA_028293365.1 Verrucomicrobiales bacterium
TATGTTGAATCCTCAGTCGTCCCATTGGCAGAGGAGCTTTCGCCCGGCGATCCCCGCGCGGCGCAGGCTGCGGTCGATTGCCTGAACATCGCGGGAAAGCTTTGCTTAAAAGGTGATTTAAACGCGCTGGTGACGGCTCCGGTAAATAAAGAGTCTATTATTTGCCTGGGAGCTCCATTCGTCGGACAAACCGAGTTTCTTTCGGCATTAGCGGGGACGGCGAGAACCGCGATGATGCTGCTGGGCGCGGATGACCGGAATCGCTGGCTGCGGGTTGCACTCGCTACAACGCACGTGCGCTTGCGGGATGTGCCGGCACAGTTAACGCGGGAGAAAATCGAACTGGCCATCGACCTTGCGGGCCGCGCCTGCCGTGATTTAGGTTTGCCCCGGGCGCGAGTCGGAGTTTGTGGACTGAATCCTCACGCGGGGGAAGGCGGTAAAATGGGTGATGAAGAAATCACGTTGATACAGCCTGCCGTTGGAGCTGCCCGGGATCGTGGGGTGGACGTCCTCGGTCCATTTGCTGCGGATACATTATTTTATCATGCTTTTCGCGGCGCTTATGATGTCGTTGTGGCGATGTATCACGATCAGGGCCTGGTTCCGCTCAAAATGATTGGTTTTGAAAAAGGTGTGAATTGGACTTTGGGCCTGCCGTTTGTCCGGACATCGCCGGATCATGGCACGGCCTATGACATTGCGGGAAAAGGGATCGCGGACCCTTCCAGTATGATCTCCGCGATTGATCTGGCCCGTTCGCTTGCGTCCAAACAAATTCGGCCGCAATCTTCTGTGCAGCCAGACGCACACTTTGCAAAGGTTGCTTCGATTGGCTAAGGTCCGCCCGGAAACCATTGAACCACCGTGAGGAATAACGATTTGCAAAGTCGAAATGTGGACGTAACCTCCTGTTTCCAATTGGACTGAGATGCGACAATTATTAACCATCGCAACAAATGCGTTTATGGAGCTGGTGCGGCAGCCGATTTATCTGCTGCTCATGACGGCTTCCGCAAGCTTTACGATTTTCCTTTCCTGTATTTATTACTTTGGCTTCGGAGATGATCCCAAATTGGTAAAAGACAGTGTTTTGGCAGTTATGTTACTTTCCGGTCTTTTTGCGGCGGTTTTAAGTGCTTCAGCCTCGGTCGCACACGAAATTCGATCCGGAACTGCACTGGCGGTTTTGTCGAAACCAGTCGGTCGAGCCCGGTTTTTGATCGGCAAATACATGGGGCTTGCCGCCGCCCTGGCTCTATTGACGCTGGTCAACGGCCTCTGTTCCTTGTTGGCAAGTCGCATGGCGTTCGATGCTTATGGCGATGTCGACCGCCTCGCCTTGAAAATCTTCTTCGGTCTATTGGTATTGGGTTATTTGCTCGGTGGATTTACGAATTATTTTCTGCGCAGACCGTTTGTCGCGGATACCGTTTTTTTCGCGGTTGGGATGATCGTGTTCGCGTTCTTGATAATAAATTGTCTCAGCAAGGACGGCTCCTTTCAAAAGTTTGGTACCGGTCTGGACCTCCGCTTGATTCCCGCGGTGATTCTAATCCTGTTCGCACTTTGGATTTTGGCCGCTGTGGCGCTGGCGTGTTCGACACGGTTGGAGATGATTCCGACGCTCGCCATTTGCAGCGGTATCTTCCTTCTTGGCTTGATGTCTGATTATTTATTCGGCCGCAAGGCGGATACATGGTGGGGTTCTCTGCTTTACACGGTCACGCCGAACTGGCAACTTTTTTGGCTCGCAGACGCTCTTGAAAATGGCAAAACCATTCCGATTGCCTATGTGGGGCGCGCAGTTGGCTATGTGGTTGCCTATTTGGGCGCCTCGCTGGCGCTGGCGCTGTTGTTGTTTGAAGATCGCGAGTTGCACTGATAATGGAACGTAATAATCAGAAAGTCGGTTTAATCAATTTACTGGTGCTGCTACTGGCTGCATTGGTCGGGTTCTTTCTTTCCCGCTATTCCAACAGCCTTGCCGGACAGGTGACGTCGGTCTTTTTCGGTCTCGGTTTCCTGGTCGCAGCGGTGAGCTACTTCCAAATGCGTTTGGAGGAGAGTGAACGATTGGAGCGCCTCGAGTTCGACGAACTAACTCGCTCGAAAAACGCGGCGAGTCTTTTTGATGCTGAAGCCGGTGAAAACTTTCCGGCGCGGCGTTCCAGGGAGCAGTTCGAACGATTTTTTGTGGCGGGCTTCACATTTGTGTTGTTTGTCCTGCAGGGAGCTGCTGCGGTATTCTTGTGGCGCTGGCTAAAGCCGGGCGGGTTTCCACCAGTGGAAAACGCTATTGTAGCCCTTGCCCTTTTTGCGGTTCTGTTTCTCGTTCTGTTCCTGCTCGGACGATATTCGGTAAGCCTGGCACGTTTCCAGAAGGAGCGCCTGCTTCGTCCAAGCGCGAGCTATTTGGTGCTCGGGGCCTATTTGTCAGCTATTTTGACAGGGTCACTGGGAGCTGTCTGGGGCGGCTTTCCGCAGACGGATATTTATGTTGCGCGCGGTCTGAGCGTCCTGCTCGCTTTAGTTGCCATTGAAAACCTCATAACTCTTGTCCTCGAACTCTACCGGCCTCGCATGCAGGGGCGTACAGAACGGGTGATTTACGAGAGCCGTTTGGTGGGATTGCTCGGTCAGCCGGAAGGGATCGTTACCACTGCCGCGCAGGCGCTCGATTATCAGTTCGGATTCAAGGTTTCCGACACTTGGTTTTATCGCTTTCTCGAAAAAGCTCTGGCGTGGCTCATTTTGGCTCAGTTTGCGATTTTACTGTTTTCGACTTCGTTCGTCTTTATTGAACCGGGTGAGCAAGGGCTTATCGAGCGATTTGGGCGGCCTTTAACTTCCGTCAACCCACTCTCGCCCGGTCCGCACTTAAAAATGCCCTGGCCGGTTGATAGAGTTTTTCGCTATCGCACCCAGGAAATTCAAACCTTCGAAATTGGGATGATTCGGGGAGAGGAGGAACACGAGGAGAAGATCGTACTTTGGACGCGTCCGCATACCAAGGAAGAATTCAATTTGCTCGTGGCCAGTCGGAATCTGAATATTGGGGCATTGACGAACCAGGCAGAGCAGGGCGTTCCCGTCGATTTCCTAACGGTTGGAATCCCAGTGCAATACCAAATCCAGGATATTCAAGCCTGGGCCTATAATTACGTGGATGCGGGCATGCTCCTGGAACGGATCGCGACACGTGAAGTTATTCGTTACCTCGTGAGCGTCGATATTTTCCAGCTCATGTCCACAGGCCGCTCGAAGGCGGCGCAGGATTTGCGGCAGCTTCTGCAAAAAGAAGCGGATGATCTGAAACTCGGTGTAAAGATTGTGTTCGTCGGATTGCAGGACATTCATCCTCCGGTAAAAGTAGCGGGGTCCTTTGAATCGGTGATCGGTGCCGGTCAGGAAAACCAGGCCAAGTTACGCAACGCCGAAGGCTATGCAGCGAGGACGGTTCCAATGGCTCATGCCGAGGCTGAGCGGATGAAACGAGAAGCCGAAGCTTATCGCATTCAAAAGATCACGGGAGCTCTGGCTCAATCCGCGCAGTTTACAAATCAGATTGTCGCATACAATGCGTCTCCCGAAGTTTTCCTGCAGCGATCGTATTTGCAGACTCTGGCCCGCGGCAGCAGCACCAATACACCCAAGTTTTTCCTCGGTGCCACTAATACGGATGATGTTCTCATCCTGAACCTCGAAGAGAAAGTCCGGCGGGACATTTTGGATCTGCAGGTACCGAAAAAGTGATTTTAAGCGTTTACTGAACCATGAGACGAAACTCATTAACCCTCGTAGTCGGAGCATTATTGCTCATCATATTTCTCCTGCTCCTTTTCACCTTCCAGGTGCGGCAGACGGAAGTTGCCGTGGTGACGACATTTGGCAAACCGACCCGCTTTATCGATCAGCCTGGTTTGAAGTTCAAATGGCCGCAGCCCATCCAGCGGGTTTATCCATTCGACAAGCGTATTCAGAATTTTGAGGACCGTTTTGAGCAGGTGCTGACTTCGGACAATTACAATGTTTTGGTAAACGTTTACGCTGGCTGGACAATTGTTAATCCACAAATCTTTTTCAGCAGCTTTCCCGCCGGAACTGCCGTGGCTGCGGAGCCCGCTTTAGGCGCAATGATTGAAAGTGCCAAGAACGCCGCCGTGGGCCGGCATCCCTTTACCGATTTCGTTTCGACCGACCCCAAGCAGTTAAAATTTGTCCAGATCGAAGACGAAATGCTCAATGCTGTAAAAGCTGATGCGTTGGCTAAATATGGTATCGGGATCCAATTTTTGCGCATTAAACGATTGGGTCTTCCGGAAAGTGTGACCCAGAAAGTCTTCGACCGTATGCAAGCCGAACGCGGCCGCGAAGTGGAACGTTTGAAGGCTCAGGGCGATGCTGAGGCGATGAATATCCGCAGTGCCGCCGACCGGGATCGCGCTGAAATTCTTGCAAAAGCTGAGTCCGAGGCCACCGCGATTCGTGGTCAGGGAGATGCGGAAGCGGCTAAGTCGTTTGCGGCATTTGAGCAAAATCCGACACTTGCGGTTTTCCTGCTGAAACTCAAAGCCCTTGAGCAAACCTTGAAAGATCGCTCCACGCTGATACTGGATGAGCGCACCTCTCCATTCGATCTGCTCAACAAATCAGCATCCGCAACTCAAGAGGCTGGTAAAACCCCACGTCCATGAGCGATCAAGATCCCAAGAATCGCCTCGCTCCCGCAGTCACACCTGGGCCGGTGACACCTCCTCCGACTGCGGAGGATTCCGGATCGCAGGCCCTTTCGGAGGCCCTGCGCAGCAGCTTCGTCATCGTCAAAGTGATCATGGTGCTGCTCGTGATTGTTTTTCTCGGATCGGGCATATATACGGTTCCTTCCCAAAAAAGGGCAATTCTCCTTCGTTTTGGGAAACCGGTAAATACCG
>JAQGOX010000754.1 GCA_028293365.1 Verrucomicrobiales bacterium
CTATTGAATTTCGCGGGAGTGATGGGGGTGATTATTCCACCGGTTGTTTTAATGGACATACGATCGATGCGCGTAAGAGAGGCGAATCCATATCCGGAGAGGGTACCGAGCGTTTTGTCGCGATCACTGAACCGGGCGAAAGTTAGTTCAACCGTGTAGCCCTGGCCGTTTTGCAGAGTTTTTGCCGGAATTAGAATACCATTCGCGTTCGGCGCGAGCTTGAGTCCATGGCATTCGTTCGGGGCTTGAAACACCAGGTTGTTCGAACTGTCATAAATGTTAAGCGTGACGTTTTCTGTGTTCGTAGTGGCACCGGTAAATGCATCCCAGGGCAGGGTGAAATCGGCTTCTCCATTCACGGTTTGCGCGGCGTTAAAGTCAGAAAAGTGCGGAATCGGCGGATAGCCGGTATCGGTCACTGTGAGCGGAGTACTGCTAATGACCGTGACGCTTTGATCGCGGAGTTCCATTTGATAAACGCCGGCGGGATAAGCTTCATCCAAGTCGGACCGCGCGCTAAAGTTTTCCGTGAGCATGCGAATATGCAGGTTGGTGGCGCCATTGGGCACGGAGGTTGCCTTAAGTTTGAATTGAAAAGGATTTGAGGTTGGTACTTTGAGTGTCACTAAATCAAGGTCCAACGCCGAGCTTTCGAGGTTACAGAAAGTAAATGCCTGCGCGCCTTTATCCGGATCCGCAGCCGCGGCGGCCGGGCTGTTTTGGAGGTAATTGAGTTGTTTTGAAACGAAAAAAGCGGTTTGCGGCAACGCACCGCTGATGGAAGTAGAACAGGGATCGAGTCCACCGGCCGTTATAAAACCGCCGGTGCTGGCCGCCAGTTCGTTTCCCGCAACGTCCCTGAGATTTCCAGGATTTCCAGGTTGCTGATTCAATTTCCACTTCACCGAGACACCGGCGGGCCAGCCCGAAATCGGCGTGGGTCGATAACTGCAGATCAACGAGATTGCGTCACTGCTCCAGATATAGCTGAAATTAGCGAGAGGGAGGTCAAATGGGAGACCGTTCAGGGTTGCCTCCCATTGGACGCTCGTTTTGGTAATGTCCATTGCTTCGTTAAATTGGAAGAGAACTGGCGATAAAGGGTTTGACATCATCTCTCCGTCGAGGGGAGACAAATTCGTCAGAGTTGGCGGGGTTGTGTCAACGGTGGTATTGCCACCCCCGGTTTTCATCGTAAATGCAGTTTCGGAAATTGTCGTCACGGCACCGGCAAGCAATTCATCGTTTCCCGGGAAACTAACTGGACCATTTTTTATGAACGAAAGTGTGGCCTTAATAGCTTTGTTTTTTTCGAACTCATTTGGATCGAACGTCCATTCCGTCCTGGAGGGATCGAGATCGGTGATGCTGGTGATCCCTGCTCCGGTTTCCGCATCGCTTAAGATGAGGTTTATCCGGTCGTCCGAAGCTGATCCTGAGAAACTATTCCAGGTCAAAGTGAATGGGCTGGTTGCATCAAAAGCCTGTGCTGCAGTGAAATTCAAGACTTGCGGTGTGGGCGGAAAGTTCACGGCAGACAAGTCCGCGTGACCTTTCACCGCACCAATCAAATTCACGGTCGCACTGAAGGTGTACTGGCCGACTGGAAATGCAGAGTCGAGAGCGGCCTGACTCGTGAAAGACTGTGAGATACCGTAACCGTCGTCGCCGGTGGCTACTGCTGATTTTACCGAGCCATCCGGCAATTGGACCTGCGGGTTTTGTACAGGCTCAAACCCACTTACGCCACCCACAACAGCCTCAAAATAGAATGGATTTGAGGGTGCGGGGGAGACAGCAGTTCCTGATTGGGCAAAACGCTGACCTTTGATGACCTTCACTTCAAAGTCGCCTGCTTTTGCGATGGAAAGGGCTGCAATCGCACCAAATAAAATTAGAAAACTCTTCATCTCCAGTGAGTTCGCCCAGGAAGGAGGGAATCTTACAAAAATCTTTTGGAGGGGGAATAATTCGAGCCAGACCGTCAAAAAGTTGGTGGGAGCGAATCACCAGCAAAGGTTGAACGCAGTACCCTGGCTGTGCAGAATAGGCAAAAGAGGGCTGCCGCGGTTCGCGCGGCTGCCGGCAACCTTAAGCAGTTCAGATTTGAATTAGGATTAGGCAGGAGAGTTAAGAGCGCGTTTGGGGATCAAGCATTACTTGCTGAGCCGGAAAAATTGGTTTTTGGAGCTGAGCGGAATTCGTACGATGTTCGAATCGTTTGTAATGGTAACTGCAGCCGAAAGCGCGGACCAGGTTGCCGGTGAAATTAGGCTGTCTGCGGCTTGGAGAGAGTACCCCTCCGCACTTGTTGGCCAACTCATCTGGATAGCGCCCGCGATCCGTGAAACCTGCAAATTTGGCCCGCCGTTAGGTGCGATCGTGATGGAATAGGTGATTTGGGCACCAAGATCAACGTCCTGAAAATCGAAATCAGATCCCGGCAAGGTGCCAATTTCGCCGGCCTGGCTCCATTCGAACGCATAGGTCCCCGTATTGGTGGCGGTGAGTTCTACCTGATAGACGCCCGGCGCGACGGCGAACAGGTCAATCGTCTTCGCCCCATTCTGAATAATTGTGGCAACGCCATCCTCGCCGTCCTCCTCCTCAAATTCCGGAATGTAATTGGAATTGGGAATTTCGTTCACGATAGTGCCATCGGGCTTTACGCCCGTCTTACGTCCCTGCGGATCAGTTACCAGAATGGTTACGGGATTGTTGACGGGATTGACGTCCGTCGCCGTGGATAAAAATCTCTCTTGCCGATGCGGAGCCGGTCCAGAGGACGATCCCCTCGCTTCCGCGCGGACGCCCGGAAACGGCTGGCCGATGGTTAACGCGCATAAGGTTTGATAGGAAGAAGGGTTATTGGTGCCCTCCTGTTTCCTTAACAGATTGGCTCGAATATCCTCGATTGGATAGATTGCAAACCAGCCGCCATAATTGGCGCCTTCACCGCGGGCGCGCAGGTTAGAAATTGTCGTATAGGCGTTGTTGGGATTTGCGTAGTAGTGTCCCGCCGGGTCAGCAAATATATAGTAGTCGCCGGAATGATTATTTCCGTAAAGGTCCGCGACGTTTTGGCTATGGCCTTTTCCGACCAATAGAATCATATGTCCCCCTCCAGGCAAACTGCAGCGGAAAACCATCGGCTGCTTTTTGAGTGCGATCGTATCGATTGCTGCCCAGCCAGGAGTCAGGCTTTCTCCCGGCCCAGTGTCAATGGTGGTCACTTTCATAGCAGCAGGCAGAATACCGCCGATCAGTGACCCGCTTCTGAATGCCCTAATTCCTTTGAGAAAATCGAGAGCATCTTGGAAACTAAAACCGTTTGCCCCTACGGTTCTACGGTAAAGAAGCAGCGGGTCCTGATGGAGTTCAATTACGTTGAGAGCCATGTTCAACGATGTGGGACCGCAGGCGCTTCCACCGGCGCTTCCAATCTTAGGAGGACGGGGAGTAACGGGAAGGCCGAACGCAGTCCCTGAGTCGTATTGATTCACTTGCCGGTCAAAATTCGTATAGGTGATTGAATGAGTTTCGAGGGGCGACCGGAGAGCATCAGCGGGCACAGTGTTTGTGGGGGCGACCGTATTGACTCCGGAAAAATCGTAGAGGTAGATAAGTTCGGGGATTGCTCCTTCCAGATGGCTGACGCCGCTCTCGAGTTTTGATAAGATGTCATCCTTTAACGCATTTACATAAGCGGTCGGGGCCTGGCCAAGTTTTTGATAAGCCATTTCGAGGGAAATGCAGTTGGGATCGGAGGTGCCTGCTTCGACATTTATTGCGATGTGGATCAAAAGGTATTCTTCCTTCTGAAAGGGATCGATCCCCCAGGGAATCATCACGAATATATCCGCCTCCGCTTTCCAGTTGCTCTCAGTCTGATTCTGCGCCCATCCCTGCGCGAGGAACGCTTTTAATTTCAGCTTTTTCCCATTAAATTTGCCCCCTTTAACAGTCATGAAAACTGTGGCATCACTGAGACTGTAGGTATGCTGGAGCTGCTCGTCTCGGTTTGTATTATAAAAACTGATTTGATGGCCAAATTCAGCCTGCAGCGAATCGGCCCGCCGGATATAAAGCCCTCCTGTAACGAGCACGCTGGGGAGCGCCGATCCTGTTTCCAGCGCGCCTTTGCAGGTTTTTTGCACAATCACGTTAAATGGATTCGGGACGCCGAATTCTTGTGTGAAGTTTGCCAAAGCCAACGGATCATACGACCCAAGCGCTACCACGTACGGGCCACCATTCACAGCATAACCCGGAACCAGGGAAACCAAACCCTGTGGGAGCGGCAAGATAAGCTTGCGCACATTGTTTTTATTTTGAGAGATGCCTGGAGCGGTATCGAAAATCGAATAGTCGGAGGCAAGAATGGGTATGGAGACGTCTGTCGCGTGGTTTGGAGTAACATTCGTAAACACCATCGCTAACAGTCCGATATAAAAAAGCGAAAACAGTGAGCAAAGCCTGTTTTGGAACGGCCCTGAAGTAGACAATGTTTTTGAGTTCATGGTTGTTTGCGCTAAAAGTTGTGGTCTTTAGTTCGGTGATGCTGGTAACGGTCCTCCTGGCTGCGCAACGAATGGGTAATTCCATATGCGTCTTCACCAATAGGCACTGCAGTTCGGGTGGAACTATTCGGCAATACAATATTATCCCTTCATCACGGATAAATTCGTTCGTGAAGGGGAAAATCTTACAAAAATCTTGTTGCAGAAATAGCAGAGCTCTAACTGGTCGTTACCAGCCGAGATCAAAAGCACCGA
>JAQGOX010000184.1 GCA_028293365.1 Verrucomicrobiales bacterium
GTGTCATCGTCGCCAACGAAGCAGCTGCCCGATTTGGACCCCTGGAGGAATCACAAGTCGCATTTACGTTACGGGACGGTTCGGAGGTGCAAATCCTTGCGGCGCGACCGGGTTGGGTCGAAATTAAAGATGGGCGCGGACGTCGTGGCTGGGTTGCTCATGACAGTCTGGAACCATTGCCCTCCATTACGAAAATAAAGGCTGGCTAAGTGCTCGCTGCATTGAATATCGAAACAACGCTTACCCCTTCCTGGCAATAAGCGCCAGACGCTCCAACCACCAAACAATCCGCCCTTCCTCCAGAGTCAGTCCGAAAATTCGACGGGCACTTTCGGGAGCATTCTCAATCAGTTTTAAAACAGCAGCACGGTTTTCAAGACTTGTTGCGGCAGTTTCGAAATACCAATCCAAATCCGGTTGTTTGAAAGGGGTAAGTTTGGAAAAAACAACTTTGAGCCCGGCCCGTTCGCATAACCGGGACCACTGGCCCGGCGTGAGAAAACGATGATGGCTTGGGTCGCGCAGTTTCTCAACCTGATGAATCCACTCTTCCGCTTCGGGCGCACCATCCTGGATGCTGCCATCAATAATCAATAGCGAGCCTCCTGGTTTAAGAACTCGAGCGCTTTCGGAAACAAATTCTTCCGGAGCGCTAAAGTGGTGGGCCGCGACCCGGCATGTGACCAGATCGAACGTAGCTGACGCATTGGGAAATTTCTCTGCCGGATGTTCCTGGACTTTCACCGTCAAACCGCGGGCTGAGGCCGCCTCGAGCGCTCGATCGAGCATGGGCCTCGCTATGTCGGCCAATGTGACATCATGCCCCAATCCGGCGAGATATAGTCCCGTATTCCCCGCGCCCGTGGCCACATCCAGAATCTGTGCGCGAGCTGGCAAGTTGATCTGAGCGACCGCCGCCGCAACGTCGCTCACATCCTGAAGAATGTGCCCTTTTGCATAGCGATGGCTCTGACGCGCAAACTGGTCTCGCGCCGCTTCCTGAACTGCATTCAATTCGGTCGTCTTTAGCGATGCCACAGTAAAAGTTAACTCGAGGAATCTCGTTCAAGCAAGCCCGCCCGGAGAAAAAAGACCCTTGGTTTTCCAGGTTTTAAAGGCAGAGGCATTCGGATTTGAATAAGTGCCTTGGATGGATATTACCCAATGAAAATCACCCTATCCGTAACCAAATCGTTTTCAAATAAGCTGGCTCAAGGCGTGAAATGGGAAAATCTGGAGGTTGGGGAACGTACTGCGATTGGAGAACACGCCGTCCCTGCGCTCGGATTGCGTTTTGAATCTGCTCAAGAAATGTTTCGGGTTTTAAGCGCGCCGAGTTCGTCGAACAAAACAAAATCCCACCGGATTTCAGCACCCCCAATGCAGCAGTTACAAGTTTCCCGTAATCGCGGTCAGCCTGGAAAACACCCGACTCCTGGGACTGCGAAAACGTTGGAGGATCAAGCAAAACGAAATCGAACGTTCGCTTCTTCCGGGCAAATCGTTTTAGCCAGTCAAATGTATCCCCGAAAATAAAATCCTGGCCGTCCGCAATCCCATTCAATTGAAAGTTGCGCTTCCCCCAGTTCAGATATTTTTTGGATAGATCCAGGCTGGTCGTCCGCGCTCCGGCCAAGGCAGCGCTAACTGAGAACGCACAAGTGTAAGCAAATGTATTTATTACTTCCGCTCCAGCCAGCTTGCATTCGAATTTAGCACCGATGTGTTCGAATAGTAATTTCCTTCGATTTTCACGCTGATCGAGAAACAGTCCAACCGAGTAACCTTCCGTGAAACTTAACTCGTAATGAATACCATTTTCGACGACCCCAAAGCGTTCCGGTGCAATCTCTCCCATTAAACGACTCGGCGAAGTCTCCGCTGTCCCCTTCCCTCTTACCTTCTTCGTGAGAACTTTTTGATAGACTCCGCGGCATAAATGGTGCGCCGCAAGATTGGTGACCAACTGGAGTTCCATTTCGCTCAATGGAGCTTCGTTCTGGACCAAAAGGTACTCGCCGAGGCGGTCAACGAAAAGTCCGGGCGCACCATCTGAAGCGCCGTTAACCAACCGGAATGCATTTGTCCCTGTATCAGTCAAAGCGCTTCGTATGGCGGCACCGGTCCTATTCGCAAATCCAGGAGGAACCGTAAACTTTACTTCCGCCGAAGAAACCGGATGTCGGAACGCAATGGATTCCGAGTGCAGACAAAGGCGTGGCCATTCGGTTCCGCCGTAAAGATCGTCACCCAGGATCGGCAATCCGCACGAGGCACTATGAACTCTGATCTGGTGAGTTTTGCCAGTGAGCGGCTCTGCCGCGACAAGAGTTGTGTTGTCCTCGGCCCCGATCACGCGGAACCGCGTTTCCGCCATTTCAGCGCCGGCGTGCTCCGGACGGGCCTGGTATTTATCTCCCACCCGGACTAACGCAGATCGAACGGTCCACTCTTTCTGGCGGACCGGGCGATCAGTCAGAAGCAGATAGCGCTTGCGCACGGAGTGGTTGCTGAACTGTTGGGTGAGGGAGCGATTTGCGGCGGCGCTCTTTCCAAAAACAATCACCCCGGAAGTCTCCTTATCAAGACGATGAATGATTGCTAAGTCAGCCCAGTGCGGTTCCCGATGTTTAAGCCATTCGTAAATTCCATCTCCCGCAAACGGTGCGGGAGCATGGGTGTTGAGAGATTCAGGTTTGTTTACGACGAGAAAGTGGTCGTCCTCATGCAAAACACAGGGAGGCACGTTTCTCACCAGAACTGCCATGCACCCTTCCAAATGATCCAGATTCCAAGCAAAAAGTTCGTTATTGAATGAGCAGTAATGGCATCACCCAGCCGGCCTTTCCAGCATACCAAACCTTGATAGGCGAAGCCGCAAAGAACACCCGCGAGCCACTCACCATGGCTCAATCCGAAAACGATGGAAGTAAGCAGAAATGCCCGTAAATTAAAACTCCCCAGCGATACGCAATTGAAGTCCGCCTTTACGATATAACGGTACAAAAATGAACGGTAAAAAAGTTCTTCACACGGAGGAACAATGAGACTGCTCCCGACAATTCGGACAACCACGAAAAAACGCGCCAGATTTACCGAGGTCCCATATTGAACAAAGGGATTCCAGAGATCGGCAAGACGATCCGCCTTTGGGGCGGCCGAATTGAATCCCAATTTTTGCCCAATGGTATGAAACAGTTCATCCAACCGTGGATAGTATGGGTCCAATCCGATCCACATGACACAAACTGCCACCCCAACCAACACGGCCTCCCAGGTGAACTTCCACTTTACCTCGGCGACATATGGAAGGGCTAAAAAAAGTACCCACGCCCCTAAAAAGGTCTTCAGGGCGTAAATCCAGTATTTTGAGTCGGGCCCCAGTTTTCCCTGGAACGTTGTCAAAAATGCATAAACGAGGAAGGGCGCAACCCTTGCAAGCAACGGGTTTGCGGCGAACTTTTCTGAAATCCCCCTCATTATTTACCGTATCCCCGGAGAGAATTCCCCACCTTACCGACTGCCATCGTCGAACACAACTAGCGTAACGATAATTCTTTCGGCCCACCGGGGTAGTCGAGAACGACACTTTGCGGCAAAATCAATTTCACCTTTGCTCCGTCGATTTCCTCGCCCAATCCGACTGCCTTTCCATTAATGAGCGCGGTGGGGTTAGTTTCGCGGAAAAAAATCGCCTGGAGTCTCGGTGTTACAGCCGTCTCAGGATTTGGAGTCACTCTTGCGACTATCGATTTCGGTTCTGAAGCGGTTGAAGATTCAGTTTTCACTGCGGCCGCCACGGTAGTTACGGTCGGGGTTGCCGCAGGCGCAGCGGATGGCGCAGGTTTTGCATCGATCATGGAATAATTTGCCTCCCCTTCCGCATGGAGGTCATGGACTTTGTCGAAGGTTCGCTTGGCTCGCGCGATTGGGTTATTATTCGTCGCCGGATTGCCTTGCACCGCAACGGCCGAATTGTTTTGGTCCGAAATCGTTCGCGCCGGAACAATCGAGGCGGCTTTAACCTGAGTCTTTTTGTGGAGATAGGGCCAAACTTTGAAGGCGATGCCGCCCACCACCAATAATGCGAGCAAACCAAGCTTCACAAATGTCCAATCGAATCCTTCGGAACCAGTTGCGGCCCCGTAAACAGGCTCTAACGGTGGCATGCCGCCAGTTTCCTCCGACGAAACCACGCCTGCGGGTTTCCGTTGAATCGATTGTCTAGCGCGTTTAAGCGCTTCATTTATTAAACTCATAGTCCAATTTTTCCTTCCAGTTCACGTATTGCCACGCCCACCATGCCAAAATCAATCGTGTCTCGTTGCTGGACATATCCAGCGAGCAAGCACTTGTCGCAAACCGCATTTACAAGGCGCGGAACTCCCTGGCTATACTGAAAAATCCTCCAGAAAGCCGCGGTGCTGAAGTAGGGAGCACCTTTCGCGCCAGATACATGCAAGCGATGTTGAACATAGTGCCCAAGCTCGGACAACTTCAGGGGGCTTAAGTGATAACGAACAGTTATTCGCTGGCGAAGCTGCCGGAGTTTGAATGCGTTCAAGCGCTGCCTTAATTCCGGTTGGCCCATTAAAACAATCTGCAGAAGCTTCCGATCATCCAGTTCAAGATTCGACAAAAGACGAATTTGCTCGAGTAGTTCGTCAGTCAAATCCTGAGCTTCATCGATTATTAACACCGCTTCCTTTTGCTGAGCGACCAGTTTGAGGAGAAATTCGTTTAGGGCTGCAACAATCTCGAGTCGGTCCATTCCTTTAACATCGATCCCGAATTCCATGGCGATGGCCTTAACCATTTGGTCGACATTCAGAATGGGATTCAAAATCAGGGCGGTTTCGTAGGAGCCACCCAGTTGTTCGAGCATGGATCGACAAATCGTCGTTTTGCCAGCGCCTACCTCTCCGGTTAGCTGGACAAAACCCTTCCGCTCGCGAATTCCATAAAGCAAATGGTTCAAGGCTTCCCTATGCTTTGTGCTGAAATAAAGAAAACGCGGATTTGGCGTAATATCGAATGGCGCTTCGGTCAGGCCGTAATATTCCAAATACACAAGACTATCTGTATCGATTTCAAGCCATGGTGAAAAGCAAAAGGTGAGCCAACAATCGATTTGAGCGCATGTCACCCTGGTGCTGGCAACCGCATCCGCCTCCGCAATGCTTTGCTCAGAGCCTCATAGGCGCTCGATTTCAGATGCAGAGTATCGCGATAGAGGTTGAATCTGTGGTCCGCTTCAACATCATGGAATGCCTCTTCGTAAAGGTCCATCACCAGAAAATCCCGAAGATTGGAACGAAGGATCTGATGATTCACGGCTTTTACGCCGCGCTCGATGGCCGGGTTCCAGACGATTCGCCTCATCAAAGTCACTTCACCAGGCGGCCATATCGGAGTAACGATTACCTTCGCTCCGTGAGTCTGACAGAGGCGTGCGATCTGAAAAATATTGGTCAAAACCAGGGACTCAATTTCACGCGACGATTTCGGTCGCAAACCCAATAATTTCAAATCGTTAATTCCTACTTGAATAATCACTGCAGTCGGCCGGGTTTGTTCCAGGATCGGAGGAAGCGATGCCAAAACCTCCGCGCTGGTGGCGCCCGGCATGCCCACATTGAGAATTGAGTAACGATCAAGCACCGGCTCTCCCCATTCCCAAATCCTCGAGTCCCCGACTAACAGGAGGAGATTGGTTCGAGCAGTTAATTGCGGTGTGAGCCCTAATCGCGCACCGGCTACGTGAGCCGGCGGCCAGACCTTTCGCTCCAGCCGCCGCTCATACACAACAGGGGCAGCCCAGACCAGTGCCGCCGCCAGAACCAGAAAGATAAGAATCAGTTTCGCCGCTAGAGCAAGGCTGACCCGCGCGTTCGAGTTCACACCTGGCGGCGTTTGGCGCTGAGGAAGGGTCGCTCGAACCATCGGAACCAAACACCTCCGAGCAAGATGGCTGCGATCGCACCGACAGGATGCAGGAAATTCGGGAGGTACCTGCAGATGGTAAACGGTTGCTGCCACAAATAAATCGAATAAGTCCGCGCTCCAA
>JAQGOX010000188.1 GCA_028293365.1 Verrucomicrobiales bacterium
TAATTCGAATTCACCGGATGGTCGCGATCATTGGCCTTATTGCTATACAGCTCTTATTGCTGGCGCGGGAATTCGCCGCGGCGCGCTTTATGGCAAGTCTGACGCCACTGGCTCCTCCCCAGCGGAAACGCCGGTGCATCCAACGCAGTTGCTGGCAACGATCTATCATGCGATGGGAATCAATCCGCACACGATTGTGCACAATCATTTGAATCAGCCGCGCGAATTGGTGCAAGCCGAGCCGATTCCGGCCCTGTTCGGTTGATTCGACCTGCTGATATTATGGTGTTTAGCTCTTTTCTAATCCGGCGATACCGTGTCGCTGCATGTTCATGGGCCGCGCTCTTTGCGGCTGCCGCTTATGCGCAACCGGTACCTAAACTCAATTCCATTTCGAAAGAATGGGTTCAGCGGGGCGGCACTTTTGAAATTGCTCTGTCTGGTGAGAATTTCGCCGCCGCCACCAATATTCTCATCAGTGGCGAACGCGGAGTTTCGGGAGAATGGATCGCCACCCCTCCGACTCCGGTTCCGATTGAGTCAAGCGCCAGTGGCATTTCGAGTATTGTTCCCGACGACGGAAAATCGCGCCGGATCAAGCTTGCGGTCGCCTCGGATGCGCCCCTTGGAGTTCGGGAGATTCGCTTCGGCGGTCCGAACGGAGTCTCCAATCCGATCAATGTGAACGTCGGTTACCTTCCGGAAATCGAGGAGACCGCTGACAATAATTCATTGGAACACGCCCAGCTTGTATCTTTGCCAGCGATTATTTCGGGACATGTTTCCGCCTCTGCGCAGAGTGATTATTTTCGATTTAAAGCCAGTCCTGGGAACCCAATCGTATTTGATGTGATGGCAGCGCGCATTGGATCGCCGCTCGATTCGTCCGTCGCTGTTCTTGATAAGGGGGGCAAGGAATTAGCGCGCAACGAGGACGCAAAAGGTTTGGATTCGGTCCTGACCTTCAATGCGCCGGCCGAAGGGGAATATATTTTCACGATTCGAGATTTTCGCTACCAGGGCGCTGGCGACTATCGTTACCGTATCACAGCCGGGTCGCTTCCATATGTGGAACATGTTTTCCCGTTCGGCGGTCAACGGGGCCGTGACGCTACGATTACGCTGAACGGACCGAATATCGATGCATCGTCGAAGCTCACCTTGCATCTTGATCCGGCTGCAAAGTTGGGACAGGACGAGATTCGAGTTTCCACCGCGAAAGGATTATCGAGCCCATTTCTATTCGACATCAGCGATCTTCCCGATTTCAACGAGAGTGAGCCAAACACAGCGCTGGATCAGGCCGATCTTGTGACGTTGCCGGTCGCTATCAACGGACGACTTCAAGCTGAGAACGATTACGACGCTTTTAAATTTCACGGAAATAAAGATGACACCTTCATTTTTGATGTCATCGCAAGCCGGTATGGATCAAAGCTCGATGCTTTATTGACGCTGACCGATGATCGCGGGAATGTTCTCCAACGAAACGACGACAGTGCCGGGGAGGACGCTCGCATCGAATATAAATTCCCGGAATCGGCCGACTATATTCTTATCATCGAAGATTTGCTGCATCGGGGAGGCGATTCGTATTCATACAGAATCACTGCCCGGCGCCCACAACCGAATTTTGTGGTGCGATGTATTTCTGATACGCCACGCATTCGCAGGCATGGACGGTTTCCGGTCCGTTGCGAGGTGACGCGCATGACTGGTTTCGGTGGCGTAGTTCGGGTCGAATTTTCGGATTTACCCGCGGGTATTTATAGTGAACCACTCTTACTCACGCCTTCGTCGCCGGCTGGCGGAATGATTCTTTTGACCTGCTCGGCTGATGCGCCGCTGGGCACTTTTCCTTTGAAACTCATCGCGACCGGCGAAATAAATGGCAAAATGGTCACGCGCGGTGTGGAAATTAACGAAGGTGATCGCCGGGTGAAAGCAGGTTATTTAACTGTATTACCGGAAGCACCATTTGCGGTCGATGCCACGACACTGGCTGCGTTTATCGAGCAGGAACAAACGGCGCCGGTGGATGCCATTGTCGAGCGGCGTCACGGTTTCGCGGGCGAGATCAAAATTACCGTTGAAGGATTTTCCGCTGGTCGCGAACCTGCAACCAGGAGCTTCGATTTCCAGCCGATCACGGTGAAAGGGAATGAAGTTTCAGGAATTATCAATCTGCGGACCAAACTGGATAGCGAGATAGGGACCCGCGCCGCGATCGTTCGTGCGGAGGCAACTGTGGACGGCTCGACTGTGGTTGAGTATAGCACCTCCTTCGCGCTTGCCACCAAAGAATTGCCGTTCGTATTGCGGACGAGTCTAACGAAACTTGCTGTGACTGCATTGCCACCTGGCTCTCAGTCGGCTGCGTCAGAAGCAGCTTTCACATCGAAGGTCGAACGCCGCGCTGGGTTCAACGGTGAAGTGGTTATCGCGGTTGAGGGAATTCCTGCCGGGGTGACAGTGATGGCTGACAAAATCCCAGCCTCCGGAGGTGAAGCGCCGATCAAACTGGTTGCGACCGATAAGGCGGCGATCGGGAAGGATGTTGCGCTTACCGTTACGGGAACGGGTGTTTTTAATGATCGAACCTACCGCCAGAAAGCGCCTCCGGTGACGCTCACCGTCAATGCTCCGGAAGCGGTCGAAATGAAGACAGCCGAAGTCAAAACTGAAGTTAAGACTGCGGACGCGAAGCTGGCCAAACCTTGATTTTTTTCAGATGCAACGTCTATTGATTCAACTTCCGAAAACCGCCGCTCTCAGGTTGCTCGCGGTAGTCGCTACAGTCCTGGTCGCTCGCGCTGAAGATGCGAAGCCAGTGAGCTATTATCACGATATCGTGCCGGTCTTCAAACGCAGTTGCACAGGGTGCCATCATCCGGGCAAGCTAAAGGGCGATTTCGACCTGACCACGCACGCGGCCTTAAAGAAAGGGGGCAAACATGGCGTGGAATTCAAGGCAGGAGATCCCGCTGGCAGCCGATTGATTGAAGAGATTTCGGGTGAAGAACCGTCGATGCCCAAAGAGGGTGACCCGCTGAGCAAAGAGGAAATCGCGTTAATCACCCGTTGGGTCAAAGAGGGTGCAAGCGACGATACCCCGAGCGATCAACTCAACCCATTCAAACTTACCGCCCCGCCGGTTTATCCGGCTCCTTCCGTCATATCCGCGCTCGCCTATTCGCCTGACGGAAACATTTTGGCTGTATCGGGCTATCACGAAGTCCTGTTGCACAAACCTGACGGTTCGGGATTGATTGCCCGGCTAGTGGGGGAATCCACTCGTATCGAGTCTCTTGCATTTTCCCAGGATGGGAAATTGCTCGCGGTGAGTGGAGGCGCGCCCGCATTGTTCGGAGAAATCCAGATTTGGGATGTGACGTCACACGCTCTTTTGCATTCCTATAAGGTTTCCGCGGATTCGCTTTATGGTGTGGCCTTTTCTCCGGATGCCAAGCGGGTCTCATTCGGCGGAGCCGACAAATCAGTCCGGATTCTCGCTGTGGATGACGGCAAAGAACTGATGAAGTTCGATAATCATAGCGACTGGGTTTTTGGAACTTTGTTTACCGTAGATGGCAAACGTTTGTTGACCGGCAGTCGGGACCGTTCCATGAAGTTGATTAATCCGGAGAATGGCCAGTTTATCGATGACATTAACAAGCTTTTGGAAAACGTCCTCTGTATCGCCCGAAATCCCAAAGAGGATGTCGTAATTTATGGTGGAGAGCAGGGGACAGCTCGCATTTATAAAATTGCGGAGAACCAGGGCCGGACGGCGGCAAACAATGACGTCAATCTGGTGCGTGAATTGGAACGCATGCCTGGGGCGATTCACGCTGTTGCCTATAGTCTCGATGGGGCTCAAGTGGCACTCGGCGGCATCGGCGGAGAAGTGCGGGTTTACAAAACAGCCGATGGTGCGCGCACTATGACGCTAAAAGGCCACGAGGGTGCGGTATTCGCATTAGCGTACAATCCGGCCAAACCGCAAATTGCCACAGGCGGCTATGAAGGGAAGATCCGTCTTTTCGATTCGGCCAAAGGCGATCTGGAGAAAGCGTTCATACCTTTCCCGATAAAGGAAACACAGGTCGCAGGTAAATGATCGGATTTCCTGCGCATTTTTGCATCAAGGTGAGGGGAGGTCCACAATCTCGCTTGCGGAGTGATTTGCAAGTTTGGCGAGCCAGTACTTCGGATTGGATTTTGCTTCTTGAATTGTCGTAAGATTGGGATGGATTCCGAAGGTCCTTGTAAAATTTCGATTCGGGGTTCCAGAGCTGGCAATGAGATTTCCAGCCAGACCGATACAGGTAATCTTTTTCTCCGCGCAAAGCCTCGCGATTTCGCCGACACCTTTTCCCATCAATGTGGATGCATCTATGGCACCTTCGGCGGTCACCACGAGGTCGACGTGCCGCAGTCGTTCCTCCAGTCGGGCGAGGCGGGCGAATAGATCGAATCCAGGCTCGAAACGGCCTTCCAGGAACGCGCGAAGACCAAATCCAAGTCCTCCGGCAGCGCCGGTGCCCGGTTCATTGGCGTAATCGATTCCGAATTGCTGATAGATTGTATCGGCTAATTGTCCCAGCGCAGCTTCAGCTTTGGCCATATCCTCAAGTTTGAGTCCTTTTTGCGGTCCATATATTCGACTCGCCCCGGTTGGCCCCAAAAACGGATTTTGGACATCGACCGCGATAATTAATTCATTGAATAATTTCCCCGCGGCAGGGTTTATTGATTGCAGGCGCGTCAATTCGGTCCAGTGGAGGATTTCCACTCCATGGGGATCGAGAAATTGCCAACCCAATGCGCGGGCCATTCCGAATCCACCGTCATTCGTGGCGCTTCCACCAATTCCGGCGTAACAGGTTTTCGCGCCGCTGAGAGAAGCGGCCTGAAACAGGGCTCCTAATCCGAAGGTATCAAGTTCGAATGGATGGAATTTTCCGACTGGAAGCAGTGCAAGACCGATTGACTGCACGGTTTCAATGACCGCGGTGCGGTTTTGTTCCTGAAGCCACCAGGTTGCCGTGCGAGGACGGCCAGCCGCATCGCTGGTTTCTACGGACCGGGCACTCGCTCCCTCGAGGTCGCTCATAACCGGGCCAAAGCCGTCTCCACCGTCGCTCATTGGCAGAAGATCAAGGTGGTCCTGCGGTCTGGCTTCGCGCCAGCCCCGCGCAATAGCGTCCGCCGCTTCGGCGGCAGTCAAGGTGCCCTTAAATTTATCAGGAACAATAAGTACTCTCATTCTGGTTTGGAGCCTGAGACCAATGTTTGCTTTTCATCGGTTCGGGTTCAAACTGGCAGAGTCACCGCAACGAGACCAACATTTTGTTAGTCTTGCCCATGTGCTGGATTATTTCGCGACCGCAGGCGGTTGGAACTTTCACTCGACACATGTTTGCGACAATCGTTAGGTTCCTTTCCCGCAATGTCCGCTGAAACAAATGCCAAACCGACCGCAGTGCCGAAATCGATTATATTCGTGCGGCGGTTGATTAGTTCTGTCGCGCTTTGGACGATCGTGTTGCTCTCAATTTTTGCGAGCAACCGGCTCCTCTCTTCCTTTTTGTTCCTGCTCATCATGATGACGGTTGCCGGCCTGGGATTGATGGAGTTTTACAACCTCGTGCGACGGCGAGGTTTGGTCTGCTTTAAAGGTTGGGGGATCTTCGGAGGGTTGCTCCTAATGGGCAGCACGTTCTTTTATACGTCCGGCCTGTTTGTCGGAGAGAAACCTCCCTCTGGAGTGAACGATTTCGAAACCAGCTTCCTGATTCTGTTCGTCCTTGGGCTATGCATCCGCCAATTCCTTTCCAAAAGCAATACAGCCGGCATTCTTGCCATTTCGACGACGTTGTTTGGGCTGTTTTACGTACCCTGGCTGCTGAATTTCATTCAAAAGATCAATTTTTTCCCCGACGTCCACGGACAATACTATGTGCTGTATTTCATACTTGTGACGAAATTCAGCGATCTCGGGGCCTACGTCACGGGCTCACTCATTGGAAAGCATAAAATGATCCCGCGAATCAGTCCTGGTAAGACCTGGGAGGGATTTGGAGGCGCGATTGTGATTTCGACTGCCGTGAGCGTGACTTATGCGCATTTTATGGGAGCACGGCTTGTGGGAATGAACCTTACACATGCGATTATCCTGGGGGTAATTCTGAGCTGTGCGGCCGTTGTTGGGGATCTAATTGAGTCACTGTTCAAACGGGAAGCGGGCGTAAAGGATTCCGGCCGGTTTTTTCCGGGCATCGGCGGAATTCTCGACTTAATGGACAGCCTCCTCTTTAATGCCCCACTCATGTATCTATATCTGCGGCATATTTTAACTTGAACGCTGGGATTCTTTTTTGATGAAAAACGTGGTACTACTGGGCAGTACGGGATCCATTGGCACGAGCACGATCAAGGTGGCGGAAGACCTTCCCGATCACCTGCGTTTAGTTGGCCTGGCCGCGGGGAATAATACGAAGCTTCTCAGCGAACAGGCATTTCGGCTTCAGCCCGAGGCGATTTCGGTGACCGATCCAGCTAAGGCGGAGGAATTGCGAAGCATCGGTCTTCACGGGAAGGTTTATTCGGGAGCCGAAGGTCTTATTAAACTGGCTACGTTGCCTTCGGCCGACATTGTACTTATAGCGATTGTCGGTACCGCCGGTTTGCAACCGGCCCTGGCGGCGATTCGCGCGGGCAAAGATGTAGCGGTCGCTTCGAAAGAAATTCTGGTCATGGCTGGTGAGATTGTGATGTCGGAAGCCCGCAAATATGGCGTGCGTATTTTGGCGGTCGATTCCGAGCATTCGGCCATATTCCAATGCCTGGATGGAAAACCGACCGGTTCTGTTCGCAAACTATTACTAACGGCGTCAGGAGGGCCATTTCGAACCACGCCGAAAGAAGAATTCTCGTCAATTACTGTCGAGCGGGCGCTTAAGCATCCCTCCTGGGTAATGGGTCGCAAAATTACCATTGATTCGGCCACCCTTTTCAATAAAGGCCTTGAGATGATCGAGGCGCGCTGGCTTTTTGACATTGAAATGTCACGCGTCGGCGTGGTGGTGCACCCTCAGAGCATCGTGCATTCGATGGTGGAATTCGTGGATGGATCGATCCTGGCCCAGCTCTCGACCCCGGATATGTGCCTGCCGATCCAATATGCGCTCAGTTATCCCGAGCGGATACCAAGTGATCGGGTGCAGACCAATTTCGCGAAATTGGGGACCTTAACGTTCGAAGAGCCAGACACTGATCGCTTTCCCGCTCTGGGCCTGGCGCGTCGCGCCGGTGAGGAAGGCGGATGTTTGCCAGCGGTCCTAA
>JAQGOX010000813.1 GCA_028293365.1 Verrucomicrobiales bacterium
GAGTTGACGGCACGCTTCACATCCCTTGCCGTGCCAGAATTTTGCGGTATCGATTTCGTGCTCAGGAAAGCCGATTCTTCGCAAATAACTTTTCTCAACCTTCTGTTCCACTTTGCAGTGCTCACAAATCGTTCGCACCAGACGCTGAGCCAGCACCGCCTCAACGGAAGAAGCAATCAAGAACGGTTCGATCCCCATGTCGGTCAAGCGGGTGAATGCGCTTGGCGCATCGTTCGTGTGCAGCGTGCTGAAAACCAGATGTCCCGTGAGAGCAGCGCGAATTCCAATTTCTGCGGTTTCCAGGTCACGGATTTCTCCCACCATGATTACATTGGGATCCTGCCGCAGAATATGGCGTAATCCCATGGCAAAGGTCAGTCCGATATCGGAGCGGACCGCGATTTGGTTGATCCCTTTCAGTTCGTATTCGACGGGCTCCTCAATAGTAATGATACGTTTATGGACGGAGTTTATCGTGCTTAAGAAAGCGTAGAGTGAAGTCGATTTTCCTGAACCGGTCGGTCCCGTGACGAGCAGAATTCCGTGTGGCTTGAGAATGATTTCGCGCAGGGCGTTCTCTTCCATCGGGTCGAATCCCAGCTTTTCCAGGCTCAGAAAGATCTTCCCTCGCGTCAGCAATCGCAAAGAGACGCTTTCGCCGTACACTGTCGGGACCGTGGAAACACGGATATCGATTTCCTCACCCTTAATGCGAACGTTGATGCGCCCGTCCTGCGGCAGCCGTTTCTCCGCTATGTTCATTCCGGACATCACTTTAATGCGCGAGATCAAAGCTGCCTGGTAGCGCTTCAATTGCGGTGGCATCGGCGTCTGGTGCAGGATTCCGTCGATGCGATAACGAATGCGCAATTCGTCTTCCGCAGGTTCGAAATGGATGTCAGTCGCGCGATCTTTGAAAGCTTCCCAAATCACTTGATTGACGAATTTGATGACGCTTGCTTCCTGATCGCCTTCGGTGATTTCCTTATCTTCGCCGACCACCAGATCCAGCGGATCGTCTTCCGCAATTTCATCGAGCGTTTCCGCCCCTACGCCGTAATATCGCTTGAGTGCCTTGCCTATCTCCGCGCGAGGTGCGAGGCCGAATTTTACGGGACATTGCGCATTGAACTGCACGGCGCTTAGTAGTCCGGCATCAAACGGATTGCTGACGGCTATGTGCAGGGTATCTCCGGCAAAATGGGTCGGCAGTACGGTGTATTGAAAAGCAACTTTGGTCGAAATCTTTTTCTGGGCTGCTGCTGTTACTTCAGCCTTGGGAAGATCCAGGTAAGGCCAACCCAGGGCGGTGGCCAACTTTTGCAGAAACACTTCATCGGATATGCCCGATTCGCGGCTGAAGTACTCCAGCATCGACTCTTGCCCTCCGTTCTCAGCCGCTGTTTTCCATCCGGCGATCCACGCGACCAATTGATCAGGACTAGCCAGTCCTGCCTCGCTCAAAATAGATTTAATTGATTTAACTGCCATCGGTCGTTGCTCGTTGTAAACGATTATAACAAATCAAATGCTCAAAAGTTGCGGCCTCCGGCGAAGTTAATGAAATTCTGCCGCGTTACCAGACGCAATCCAAAGGATCAATCCACTGCCAAAATCATGATCCTTTCGCAAATCGGCTTGGGCACAACCGTGGTCACTCCTTTTCCGCTTCGGAGCCAGATGCTAATATCGAAGTCCTGGAAGAGCAAGTGGGAGGAAATGCTTGCGATTTGAATAGCGCGTCAGTGAGGGGCTGGCCAAACGGTTTCGATTTGTTCGGTCGATGTGGTCAGAGAACCCCCGACCTTTGGTTCCCGGTGTGTGGTTTGGACACTTTCAGTATCGACCTTCAAACAATACCACCGTTATCCGACCCGCATGGGCATCAGAACGTAGAGAAAGGGCCCGTTGATCTTTACTATCCCTGGGCTTAATTCGTCGATTAATTCGAGATAGACCTCGTCGTTATCCAATGCTTTAAGCGGATCCATTAGATAAATGGGATTAAAAGCGATGGCCATATCGGGGCCTTTGTAATTGATGGCCAGGCTTTCCCGAGCTTCACCTACTTCGGGAGTATTTGCCGTGATAGCCAAATTGTTTTTCGAAAACGTCAGCTTTACCGAGTTGGATTTGTCACTCGTCATGATCTCAGCACGGCGCAACGCGTGCAAGAGCTCTTCGCGAGCCAGAGCCACTCTTTCTTTGGCCTCGCCGGGAATGACTTGCTTGTAATTCGGATAATTACCTTCGATCAGTTTCGAAATTATCACGACACCCAGCCCTTTTTCGCTTTTGAGGCTGAACGAAGCCTGATTATCGGTGAATTTTAGCTCCACATCACCGCTCGCCTGCAACAAACGCGTCAATTCGTTAATTGCTTTCGTGGGCACGATGCATTCGCCCTGGCTCGAATCGGGCAAATCCACCTCTTCGTCAGCCAATGCGAGACGGCGACCATCTGTGGCGACCATTGTGACGCGATGATCTTTTAAGCTGATAAATATCCCGTTCAGAACGAACCGGGTTTCGTCATTCGATATCGCGAATGAGGTCTTTCGAAGCAGACTCCGCACCTTTTCCTGACTCAGCGTCACTTTCCGATTTTCCGAAAAATTAGGGAAAGGGGGAAACTCGTCTGCTGACAACCCGTGAATCTTGTAATAAGAAGGCCCGGACTGAACGGTGCACATGTTCTTTTCGTCCACATCCAATTGAATTTCCGCGGCAGTCAACTCGCGAACGATCCCGAATATCTTCTTCACCGGCAACGTGGTAGCCCCTGGTTGCGTCACATTGGCCTCGACAGCGCACGAGATCGTGACATCGAGGTCAGTGGCGGTCAATTCAAGCCGATTCCCCTCAGCGCGAAGCAGGACGTTCGAAAGAATGGGCAGGGTGGTGCGCGAACCTACGACGTTCTGCACAGCCTGCAAACCATTCATGATTTGTTCGCGCGTGATGGTCAGTTTCATGATTGTTGCCAGCGATTAGTACTATTCTTCTTTTATGAAAGAAAGAACTCTTATTAAGGGGTGTGGATAATGGAAACAACTTGCGGTGTCAAGGCCGGCACAACCACTTACATGGAAAAAAGGCTGTGCATAACTTTTCCCGTGATTGCGGACAATGCGAGAAAGTTCAGGTTGTTCGCTTCCCTGACATTTTATTAACACAAATCCCTACGGTTATCGGCAGGGATTCCCTGACACGGTAGGAGACCATCAGGCGAGTGATTTTTCCTGGTGGTACTGGTTTGGTGGCTCATTCGAGAATCCCCCTGGCTTGTAAAAACAGCTTTGAAGAGTCGACGCGGTCTATCAGCCAGCCTGAATGAGAGTTTTCACGGCGCTATTACCCGCCGCCATCGCTTTAAAAAGGTCAGGCAAATTTGTCAACCGGCAGGTCCCGTTGATGAAAGTGGACCCCTGGATAATTCCCGTTTCGATCAGTCCCAGCGCCTTTTGGATGGTTTTTGGTGTGTGATGGAAACTCGCCAGCAGCGTCAGGTTGGAGTAGTGAATCAAGCCCGTATCAAAGGACACTACGGTGTCTGAAGGGCAACCGCCGAAAAAGTTAACCCGTCCGCCCTTGCGCACGAGGCGAACCGCCGATTGCCATGTTTCGGGTTTACCCACTGCCTCGATGACCACATCGAAAGCACTTCCGGCAGAGAGTTTCACGGCGTTCATTAAATTGCCGTCCCCGCCTACGGGGACGGCCTGTACCGCCCCCAAACTCAGCGCGGTTTGAAGGCGGGCTTCGCCTCGTCCCACCACGCTCACAAGGCAGCCAGCATGGAAGGCGAGGCGCGTAAACATCAGGCCTATTGGTCCGGCTCCGATGATTAGGACCCGCTCTCCGCGCACCAGTTTCGTTTCCTCAACGCCCTGGACAACACAGGCAAGTGGCTCTGTTAGAGCGGCGTCCTCGAAACGGGTTTCGGGTTCAAGCTGGTAGAGATTTTTTTGGACCAATCGACGCGGAACGACGATTGATTCCGCATACGCACCGTTTAAGAAGAGCAGGTCATCACAGAGATTTTCCTGGTTGTGTTGGCAGTAGAAACAAACACCGCAGGGGGCGGAATTAGCCACTACGACCCGGTCGCCAACCCGCCAACTCGCTACGGAAGGATGTACTTCGGAAATGACGCCCGCCAATTCGTGGCCGAATACGGCCGGAGGCACAATCATTTTCGCATGATAACCGCGCCGAAATACCTTGAGATCTGTGCCGCATGTTAACGCAGCTTCGATGCGGATTCGAACTTCGCCTGGCGCTAGAGGACGTTCAGATACCGCCTCAACCCGAACGTCTTCTTTGCCGTATAGAATCGCGGCTCTCACAATAGGAAGCGCCACGGCGATGGTTTGCAGGGGCCAGAAGAAGTAAAAAGCCGCACTTTGGATTTGCGATAGGTCGAGAGGTTCAGCCAAGCTGCGCGGGCACACGCATGATTACTGAAACCATTTCGAAAATAGCGGTTCAAATTTTGGATTCGACTGGATACGCAGGCGCGGCCGGGTTGATGGCCCTCGAAAGTATGATCGCACCCGTGCCCAGTGAAGCCGTCATGCCATTTGTCGGATTCCAGGTGGCGGACGGAAAATGGAACCTTGCCGGAGCAATTGCCGCTACCAGTTTCGGTTCGATTCTCGGATCGTTGCTTTCGTATTTGATGGGGTATTACGGAGGAAAACCGGTCATTCTGAAAGTTGGAAAGTATCTTTTGTTGAACCGGCATGACCTGGAGCGCACCGAAGCGTTTTTTCAGAAGCGCTCCGGAATAGTAACCGTGTTTATCAGCCGGTTTATACCAGTAATCCGCCATTTCATTTCGATTCCGGCCGGCATGGGCCGTGCACCCTTGCTTCCGTTTTTGGCGGTGACCCTGGCAGGCGCGACAATTTGGAATACATTCCTGCTGGTTTGCGGCATGAAATTGCGCGAGCACTGGAACGTGGTGCAGAAATATTCGCATCAGGCTGACATCGTTATTGTGGCGCTGATACTCATCGCCGGAATTTTCTACGTGAAATCCCGCTGGAATCAGGTCGCATCCTGATTTAGTTACCGTTTGAGGATAGTGCGCAGGGCGACAAGGAATTTTTCCACGTTCGCAGGCCGCGCCGTTTCTCCCATCAGGCCGACTCGCCAGATTTTACCTTTGAGCGGACCAAGGCCGGCTCCCACCTCGATGTTATGCTCGGAAAGCAATCGCTTGCGCACATCCGCTTCATCGACTCCTTCGGGCACGGTTACCGCATTCAGTTGCCAAAGTTGGTGCCCTTCCTGTGAGGCGATTCCCAACCCCATTTCGTCCAGACCTTTTTTTAGGGCGAGATGGCATTGTTCGTGCCGTTTGAATCGATTGCCGAGTCCCTCGATTAGCACGAGGCGCAATGCTTCATGCAGTGCGTAATTCATACTGATCGGGGCGGTATGATGATAAACCCTTTCCTGTCCCCAGTAAGACGCCAGCAGGTTAACGTCCAAATACCAGCTTTGAACCTTCTTCTTCCGTTCGCGTGCTACTTTTAATGCGCGTTCACTCAATGAAACAGGCGACAAACCTGGGGGGCAACTCAGACATTTTTGTGTGCCCGAGTAGACTGCGTCCACCTGCCAGGTATCAATTTCAACGGCACAGCCTCCGAGTGAGGTTACCGTGTCGAGCAGGAACAGCGCCCCGGCCTCGCGCGCCAGCTTTGAAATCTCCGCTACTGGAGTTAAAGCGCCGGTTGAAGTTTCCGCATGCACGATCGCTACCAGCTTCGGTTTGCACGTTTTGATCGCGGCGGCAATTTGCGAAGGCTCAATAATTTTCCCCCAGGGCGCCTCGACCTTGATTACTCTGGCCCCACAGCGTTCTGCAACGTCGACCATTCGGCCACCGAAGACTCCATTCACCCCCACGATCACTTCGTCGCCTGGCTCAATGAGGTTCACACAGCAGAATTCCATGCCTGCGCTGCCGGTACCGCTTACCGGAAAGGTCATTCCGTTCTCGGTCTGAAAAACGGTGCGCAGCATGGTCTTGATCTCTTCCATCAGCTTGACAAAGGTCGGGTCCAAATGGCCGACCAGAGGGAGGGCCAGCGCTTTAAGGACAGCCGGAGCGACATCGCTCGGTCCCGGCCCCATCAGCAGGCGGGGAGGTGGCTGAAAAGCCGCGGGTATTGCAGATGCGTTCATAATTTGGGTAATCTGCAACATTCGCTTTTGCAAAGTCGAGCGTTTTAGGCTTAATCAAAGCGGATCCGAGCAGAAATGGTTTTTTGTCGTCACATTCCAGGAAAGCCGCTCAGTTGGTTTGTTGATTGGTTTTGGTTTTATGAAGACCATTGCCCAAACCATCGCCGCGAAAATGTTTTGCCCGACGGCACCTTCGAATTAGTGATTAACTTGCGTGAGGAAACTCGCAAGCTCTTCGATCGCGAGGCTGACAGCCAGTCGACTTCATTTCGCGGCGGCTGGGTTTCCGGCACGCACTCTGGATATATCACGATCGACGCCGTCCCAAGGTCCTCTATGATCGGAGTGCATTTTAAGCCAGGGGGAATGGCCATGTTTCTGGGACGTCCCGCCGACGAGTTACGCGATCAGGTCGTCCAGATCGATGCGCTCTGGGGAAAAGCAGGACTGGACCTTCGCGAGCGGCTCCTGACGGCGAACGATCCCCACGCACGATTTAAGGTTTTGGAAACATTTTTATTGGGACGGCTGGCTCCTGCGCGCGCGGACAGAGATGGACGGATATCCTGGGCGGTCTCGCATTTTTCGAGCAACCCGCAAGGCCGAACTATTCGCGCCCTAGCAAATGGTTTGGGTATCAGCCACAAGCATTTCATCTCGGAATTCAGAGAACGGGTTGGAATCACCCCCAAATTGTTTTGCCGGATTCAGCGTTTTCAGCAGGTCCTCTCAAAAATCAAAGCTCAACACTCTGTGCAATGATATTGCGGCTGACTGTGGTTACTTTGACCAATCGCACTTCGTCAACGATTTCCAAAGATTTGCCGGGATCAATCCAACAGCTTTCCTCAGCCACGATCTTGGTT
>JAQGOX010000851.1 GCA_028293365.1 Verrucomicrobiales bacterium
ACCCATCCTTCAGTTTTTTCAGAAAACGCAAAAACCGTACCTGCCATTTAATATCGCCTACTCGATGCCGGGGGATACTCCCATTGAGCGAAACGCACGCGACCAGCTCAAAGCCGCCAACCCGGAATTCTGTTTTCCATTCTATTCGGGTAAGGAGCCTTTCGGTCTCCTCCTTTTGGGCGCCAAGACCAGTGGCGAACCCTACACCCCGCACGACCTGAACCTCCTCGTGCTCATGGTTAATACGCTTAGTTTAATTATCAATCAGATCCGGCTCAAAGAGCAGATTTTAATTGCCCAGGAAATCGAACTGTTGGGGAGAATGTCTCGCGGCATGGCTCATGACTTGAACAATTTGATGACCCCCATTTGGACCTACCTGCAACTCGCTAAAGAGGCTTTGAATGGCGATTATGATTCGCACGAATTGCTTCCCATTGCCGCTCGAAACGTCGAAACCATTCGCGCCTACATCAAAGAAGCACTGTTTTTTTCCAATACCCAAACGCCCCATTTCGCCGAAACCTGTCTCGCGGCGACGATTTTGAAAGCCGTGGCGATCGCTGAACCGCGCGCCCAGGCGAAAAGCGTTACGATCGAATGCAAAGATCTTCATGAAACAAAGCTCGAAATCGACGCCGTTCTCATTCAACGTCTCATCACCAACCTTCTCGCGAACGCCATTGATGCCTCGCCTGCCGGAACGATCATCGAGGTGCGGGTCTTGCAACGCATTAATGCCAAAGCAACGCGCGAATGGTACACACTTCAAATCGTTGACCACGGTGAAGGCATTACACGAGAAAATCTCAAACAGATGTTTGTCCCTTATTTCACAACCAAAGATCGAGGCAGCGAAGAACGCGGCTTCGGCCTGGGTTTGTCGATCAGCCGCAAAATTGTGCATTTGCACGGCGGGGATATGACCATCGATAGCGAGGAAAAACGAGGCACTACCGTGCAGGTTCATCTCCCTTGCCGCCAAATTAAAAAAACCGAATTGCCCACCTCCTTCGCCGAATGAAAACGCTCTTAATTCTCGCAAAATCAGCCGGGTTTGGCGAAGCCATCAAAGTATCTTTAAATCCGCAACAATACCGGGTTGTGGTCAGCCAGAGTCTGGAGCAGAGCGAGCAGCTCCTCCGCGTCGGATTTTTGGAGGGGTGCATTCTCGATGCGGACCTGAACGATATTAAGCCCGTCCGGATTGTCCAGAGTTTGCGTCAAATGGCCCCGAACTGCCCGATCATCATCTATAGCGGCGCGAAACAATGGGAATGGGAGGAGGAAGTTTATCTCCTTGGCGTGCGCCATATTCTGGCGAAGCCGATTCGCGCCCGTCTCCTCGAATCCATCCTCGATCGAATTTTTCAAACACCCAGTCCGGTGTCACATCCGGCCGTACTGCCGCCACCTGCGAAACTCGAGCCCCAGTCCGCCGTGCCTGCTTTGCGTCATATGCGGGTGCTGGAAGTCATGCGCGATTTTTCGGGAGTGCTCACCCACAGCCTCTCTTCGAAGGCGTTGTTAAAGGCCTTCCTGCTTCGGTTTCGCGAAATGATCGGTGTCAACCGCGCGGTCATTTTTCTCCGGGAACCGAGCCAAAACATGCCCCAGGGTTCGATCGTCTGGGCGCACCGCCGCCTGCGTGCCGCCTCTTCGGTCGGTCTGCCAAACGATTTGTTCGATCATTTTGAGCTGTCGTTGGATGGCGGCATCGGTGCCTACGCCTCCCGTCACGGTCGAATTTTAAAGTCCTGCAGCGAAGAAGCCATTCGCAGTGAGGAAATCCTCAAAGAATTTGAGCTGCTCCGTGGCCAGGTTGCCATTCCCATCCTCGATCGTGAGAACCTGATCGGCATTGCTGTCTTTGATGGACGCGTCACCGAAGAGGCATTTGGAAACGAGGAGCTCGGATTCATCTTCCATTTGCTCGAGGAACTCGGTCTTGCCATTAAGAATAGCTGGTTGCATGACCAGCTCGATTCCCATCATAAAATGATGGAGGACATTTTGGGCCAATTGGGAAGCGCTTGTATTTTGATCAACGATCAGCTCGAAGTGCTCCATGCAAACCGCACCGCTCGCCGATTCTTCCTCCGGAATGGCAATCTCGAAACCAATCTCCAGTTCAGTCACCTCCCGCAGGCGCTTGGGAGCAAAGTCTTTGAAGTGCTCAAGGGCGGCAGCTCCATGGCCCCGTTTAAATTTCATTCGACCGAAACGCCGGATATTGTCTATCGCGTTTCCGTTAGCGCCTTTAAAACTGCCGGCGGAACCGGAACCGCGGCCCTGATGCTCGTCGAAGACGAAACGCAAAGCGAACAGGCTCACAAGCTGGCGATTGAAAATTCAAACCTTCGTTTGATCAAATCGATGGCCGAGCACCTGGCCCATGAAATCGGCAATTCACTTGTCCCGATCTCCACCCATCAACAGTTGCTCACTGAGAAGGTTTTCGATCCCGATGCGCTCGATTCATTGCATGCGGTGGATGAGGCGGTGAAGCGCATACAGCGCCTCGCCAGGCAAATGACGTTCCTTTCGGGAGAAGCCGTTGCTGAGTGTGAATCCGTGGTTCTTGGCGACCTGTTACAGTCCTCATTCGAGGAGGCGGCCCGTTATGCAAAGGAGAAAAATGGCATGTTGCACTGGGAGGCCGATCCGCCCGACTTGCGTATCTGGGGCGATCCTATCGCATTGCGTCAGGCATTTGCGGAAGTAATGCTCAACGCACTCCAATCCGAAAGCGCTAACCCCCAGGTAAATGTGCGCGCGATGTTCGCGAAAAATGATCCTGCCGCTGCGACCGTGCAGATCCAAATCAGTGACGCGGGCAAGGGATTCCCGCGCGAAGTTGCCGCGCGCGCTCATGAGCCCTTTTTTACCACCCGCAACGTTGGCCTGGGCCTCGGCTTGACCGTTACCGAAACGATCGTAACCGCACACGATGGTACCATGGAATGCGTCGCCGGCTCCGCCGACCAGGGAGGAGGAGTTGTGAGTACCTTGCCGTCCGCGCGCTCGCATACCGCGGAATTCCGCCCTCGTCTCGATCGACGGGACGCTTTGCGATGATCGGCAGATCAAGGCTTTAAAGGGTTTATTGTTTGCATCGCGACCGAAATTAGCGCACGGTTCCGCACTTAGCGCGATTAACAATCGCAGAAGAAATAAATATTATGGGCGATAAATCACCAAAATCAGTTCAAAAGCAATCGAAACAAAAACAGGTAAAGACCACCGGCGCCAATCAAAAGAAGCAGACCGAAGCTGCCTCAAAAAAATCTCCCAAAAAGTAGTTTTGGGAGTAGCCGCCCGCTCCACGACTCTATCGTGGGGCGGCGGTCGTCCGAATTCGCAGCCCCGATCTTCCTGACCTCTCCCCTGCCGAATTCCTGCTGCGCCCGATTTCGTTGTTTCGGATCATACGTGACTTTCCCTTAAAGGGTGGCACTGTACTGGTCTGAAACTTTATCACCTGGCGTCGCGGGCCATAAGCAACGCGCTCGAACTCTCGTCGGGTATTTTGCGGAGAATGTTCGGACGCAACAAACCTAAGTCCAAGTCGGACCTCGATGAATTGGAACGTCTCGACCGGATTCGCGAACCCTGGAAATATCGCCCCAACTCCGACTGAATGATCGCGCGCGCCCTTGTTCCCTGGCTAATATTTCCAAGTCTCCTGGGCATGCCTCCGGATCCGGCCCATCGCGATGTTGCGAGGGGCCGTTCATCCGGGTAGCCTGACGTTGTGTATGATTAGGTGATCCGCTTGCCTTGAATCAGGCGCACCAAAATCAATACGACGGC
>JAQGOX010000866.1 GCA_028293365.1 Verrucomicrobiales bacterium
CAAACTCCGCGGCGATATTTTACGGGCATTAACTGAGCAGTTGGGAAATTTCAGCGGCACATTTTTGGACATTGGTTGTGGCCGCATGCCTTACAAGTCCCTGCTTTTAGCCGCGCCTGCACGAGTAAAAGCATATATTGGTTTGGATGTGGCGTGCAGCCCTCATGCGGCCGCCGACATTTATTTTGACGGCGAGCGGATTCCTCTGCGCGATGCGGCAATTGATTCTGCCATGGCGACCGAGGTACTTGAACATTGTTCGGAACCTGGTCAGATCTTACGGGAGGTTTGCAGGGTATTGAAGCCCGGGGGTTTCTTTTTTTTTACCGTTCCGTTTTTGTGGCCGCTCCACGAAGTGCCTCATGATTTCTACCGCTATACTCCGTTCGCCTTGAAGCGATTGTTAGCAGTGTCTGGATTTGACAACATTATTATCAGGCAGCATGGCGGCTGGGACTCTGCTCTGGCTCAAATGCTCGGATTGTGGGTGACTTACCGCGGGATGCGCCCCTGGAAAAGAGCGCTGTTGTCGCGTCTCATGCGGCCGGTCATACGTTCCATAAATCATATGGACTCGGGACCCACTACCGCTGAATTCGAGTCGGGAATGTTCACAGGTTTATCTGGCACAGCCCGGCGAACGTTAAGGCCGCAATAAGTAGGAAAATGAGGATAAGCGTCGGCTTCGTTAACAACGGCTTTCAGCTTGGAGGGGCGGAAACTGTCGTAAAGCAGTTGGTTCAGGGAACTCTCCGCAAAGGGCAGAATGCACGTTTATACGTAGCGGAGGGAAAGTCCTATTCAGACGAGGACTGGCTTAGTCCGTTCTATCCTCGATGGCTCAGCCGTCTCGGTCATTCCCGTTTTAATGCCGTCACGGAACGTTTTTTTCCGCGTCGCGTTTGGACGGATCGAAAGTTTCGGCAGCTTGCGCATAGCAGCCACGATCTCATCCACATCCATAACTTTCACGGAATTTACGCCAGTATTGAGTCTCTCACCTATTTGGCACGCCGAAAGCCAGTGGTTTGGACCTTTCATCGTTTTTGGGGAATTACTGGGGGATGTGATCACCCGGGCGACTGCATGCGTTACCAGGAGGCTTGTGGTCAATGTCCACGGGTAAATGAATGGCCAATTTGTGGGTTCGATAACACATCAGAACAGCTTGCGCTGAAATTAAAGTATCTGAATCCGTCACCAATTCATATCATTGCGCCCTCCCGACATCTGGCGCGGGCCGTGAGTGCAAGTCCTGTGGGTAAGAATTGGGAAGTGACCTGCATCCCGAACGGAGTCGATCCGAAGCAATTCTCCAGCGTAAAAAAGCGCGAGGCTGCATTTCGCGTCGGTCTTGGATTAAATCCGTTGTCCACGACTATCTTGATCGTGAACCGGGATTTCCGGGATCCGCTGAAGGGTTATGACGTCATCGCGAAGGCTTTGCAGCATACGGATGCCTCCGGCCTGCAACTCGTCTTCGTCGGTGGGAATAGTGATTGGGCTGCTCAGCAGTGTCCTCCGGCCTTTTCAACGGTTGCTCTCGGATATGTCAATTCACGCGACCGCATGGCTGAAATATACGAAGCGTCTGATATTTTTCTCTACGCTTCACCGCGTGAGAATTTTCCTTGCGTCGTTCTTGAAGCGATGTCGGCGCAATGCTGCGTTGTTTCCACACCCACGGATGGAGTCGTGGAGCAGGTGGAAAATGGGATCTCGGGTTTCGTCGCTGCTTCATTTACTCCGGAGGATCTCGCGAAATCTCTTTCGCTTGCCGTTTCCGATCCGCAAAAGCGAGTGGCAATCGGTGCAGCTGGGCGGCGAACCGTCGAAATGAAGTTTTCAGAGGAGATGATGGTCAATCGGCATCTCGAACTCTATTTTGAAATAGTGAATACGGAGAGCGTGCGTGGTGCGAATCGATCGGTTTCCAAAGCCGGCTGAAAAGTGAAGCGCTCGCAGCGTTTTAGAGTTTGATGAAAGTGAGCGCCTACATTCCCTGTTACAACAATTCGGCGACTTTGAGGTCTTCGATTTCAAGCATTTTGTCTCAAACAATCCCGGTCACTGAATTTTTTGTTCTCGATGATGGTTCACGAGATTCCTCAGGGGAAGTTGCCAGGCAAATGGGCGTGCGAGTGGTTCACAACGAAAAGAATCTTGGCCGTGGGGCTGTCAGAGCACGAGCCATGGAGATCGCGGGACACGAACTGGTTCTAAGCTGTGACGCCACCAATGCGCTTCCAACTAAGTTTTTAGAGTCGGCTTTATCCTGGATGAATTCTGATTCGGTTGCAGCCGTCTTCGGTCGAATGGTCCAGGAACCCGGCGGACCCGTTCTGGATCGATGGCGCGGGCGGCATTTGTTTAAGACGAATGCAGAGTATCCTCTGAATCGTAAAGCATCCCTCGCGACCGGTGGAGTTTTGATGCGCAGATCTTCTGTCCTTGGGGTCGGAAATTATGACGAAAAACTGTGCCATTCCGAAGACGCTGAATTGGGTGAGAGGCTTTTGGCGCGGGGATATGATATAATTTGCGATCCTAACTTGAAAATCGTCGCCAAAAGCAGGAATGGGCTTGGTAATTTGATGGAACGCTACTGGCGTTGGAATGTCGGCAAAAACGTGCGGATTAGTTGGCGGAGCTATTTTAAACAAATTGCATACTCCGTCAAAGTAATGGCAGTCGAAGATGCAAAAGACCGGGATTTGCTAAGTGTGCCGATCAGTTTATTGACGCCCCATTACCAGTTTTGGAGGTCGGTCTTTCTCGGGTGTAATAAATAACTCCGATGGTGGTTGCCATCCAGCAAGTCATCTTTGGGGTGTGGGTTGGCTAAAAACTCCGGTGGGATACTCAACCGCGAATTTACCTCCGCTGCTTACTGAAGCTTTCGCTTCGGGCAAGGCTTGGAATATGGCTGGCTTGCGGGTTCCTCTGCACTCTAACATTGCCCTGGAGGAAGCCTTGACCCTTTACAAGGTGATTCGGGAGATCAAACCCCGGGCCAGCGCCGAGGTCGGCTTAGCTCAGGGAATTTCCACCCTCGCGATCCTTCAGGGACTCGCAGACAACGCCCTAGGAGTGCACCATGTCATGGATCCTTTTCAGGACCAATTTGAGAATGCGGGGCTGTCCATGGTTGAAAGGGCTGGTCTGAGAGAGCGGATTTGCTTTCATCGAAAATTTCCTGAAGAAGTATTTCCTCACTTGCCACCATTGCAATTCGTATTCGTAGATGCATCGCATTTATTTGATTTAACGATGTTGGAATTTGTTTTGGCTGATAAGAAAATTGAGTTAAACGGCGTGATTGCATTTCATGATATGTGGATGCCTTCTTTGCGAAAGGTGGTGCGATACATTTTGCAGAATCGGAGTTATTCCATATACCGGCCGTCGAGTCTGAATGTACCGATTGTTCCGACGGGAATTAAATTGAAGGCAATTATCTCTAAAATTCTTCAGAAAATTCCCTTTGCTGGTTCGATCCTGCGATAGGAAATCATCTTGCCTTGGTCAACGCTTGGCTCGGAGAACCTGATATTTTTGGAAAAGAAGGGGCCTGAT
>JAQGOX010000948.1 GCA_028293365.1 Verrucomicrobiales bacterium
CAGATACTCCTCGAATTGTGCGGGCGACAGAATTTTCGCCAGGTCCGATCTGGTGGCCAACCGCAGCTTCGCGACTTCCGCAGGGTCCAGCGGTTTGCCAGCCGCCTTTTGAACCTGCGCATACTCATTGTATCGGCGCGCCGATTCCAGCTCCACGTGCTCGACCGCCTGCCTGGCTTCCGGCGTTACAGTGGAAAGCACGGCTCCGCCGAAACGCGAGGGCATCGCGGGTGAGCCACTGCTCGAATCCCACCCTGGACCCAAAAGGCTGTCGAGCAATTGTCGTCGTTCCGTTTCCAGTGTGTCCGCTTTTGTCGCGGCGGCCTCCAGCACTTCAGGGTCCGGCTCACTCAACCACCATTGTTGATCGCCGGTAACAATTTCCGTCGCAGAGCGCCGCGCATAGAGCTGATTGACGTCGGCGACGATAATGTCGCGAATAGTGGCGGGAGGACAACCGATTGATTTCAGGTTCGCGATGTATGTCTGGTAGTTATCCGATTCAACATCGCTCCAGTTAAAATATTGACGCCGTATGATGACGTTGGTTTTAACGCTCTTGTTCAGGGCGAGACCCTGGAGCCGATTCGTGGTATGGGGTTGCGGCGCGATTGAGACTTCGCGCGCCTCACGGACAACCATCCAGGTAAGCAGGGCGTTCAATGCGACCGATACGGCAACCAGGATTCGGGCTCGCAATGCCATGGGCATACAGTCCAACAACCTTAAAATTCGCGCAAATCAAAAGGAAGGGGTTCAACTTTGGCTTAATCGCTTTTTCGGTGCTTCAAAAAGAGTCTCATGCGCCTCGTGCAGAATCGAAGGAATCCTGTCTGCAAAGGGACTGTTTTCCAAAACCCCTCCAAGTTTCCGTTCAGAAATTGTTCCCGCATTTTCTCCCGGGAACCAATGATCTCCCTGGCCCAGAAGGTTGTAGCGCATTTTGCCCCAGTCGACCAAATCCAATGATTTCACATACGTCCAGAGCCGAAGAATTTCGCTGACGTTAATTTCCCCGGGAACTTCTGTGTAATCGGGAAGGCCGGCAAACCAGTTCCGGCACCAATCCGAACCGAGGCTTTTTTCCATTTCCGCGCGCAGTCTCATTTCAACTTTCGGCAATACCTGGTCGATTCGATCATAGTATTCCAGCGCTTTGATATGCTCATCGAAATCGGCAGGCCGGGCGGCACCGCAACTTAAAGTGTGAACTTCCGGGCGCGCTAAACAATAGAGATCGTTGAAAATCATCGGTGAGAGCGGACGGCACAATTCGACGAGTTTCTGGGGCGGCGTGTAAAGTTTTCCCCCTTTATCATTTGGGCTGATAATAAACACACCCATGTCTCGGGCGTGGGCCGCTTTGATGGCGGGCCAATTCAGATCATTGACGAAATACCAGTGAACGTTGACGTAATCGAATGCGTCGCTTTCGACTGCTTCAAGAATGATATTGGTGGTGGCGTGAGTCGAAAAGCCGATGAAGCGCGCCCTGCCTTCGGATTGCAGTTTGCGGGCGGCTTCGACGCAACCGCCCTTGCGTAGAGAATGATTCAGCAATTCGCGGTTGTTTATTCCATGTAGTGAGAGCAGGTCAACGTGGTCGAGTTTAAGATAATTCATCGACTTTTCGAACGTTGCCAGGAAATCCTGAGCATCGGCATTCGGAGCTACTTTCGTTTGGACGATTATTTTTTCTCGAGGTATTTTCGGCAGAACTTCACCTAACTGCATTTCCGAAGATCCATACCCGCGCGCGGTCTCAATGTGATTAATCCCCAATTCGAGGGCGCGATGGATCGTAGCTTCGAGGTTCGCCTGATTATCTTTGGGGACCTCCGCAGGATCGACATCCTGCCACTTGTATTGATAGCGCATCCCCCCGCAACTTATTACGGGCATCAAAATCCCCGTTCGTCCAAAACGCCGATACTTCATTGCTCCGGAGAGTACAACTGATCGGACCCTCCCGCAACCGTGCACTCTCCCAATGTGGCACGTCCCCGAAAACCTGGAGGGCAAACGAAAACCCCGCAGGTTTTGTTCTGCGGGGTTTTCAGGGAGAAAATCTGGGAGCTAGGCTCCGTTGTCACCGATTGCTTCGACCGGACAGCCCTCTTTAGCTTCTTTGCAAAGCGCTTCTTCTTCCGGCGTGCCGGGCTGCTTGAAAACATAGGAGTAGCCGCCGTCATCGTTGCGCGTAAAATTTTCCGGGGCGGTTTCCCGGCAGAGATCACAATCAATGCACTGATTATCTACGTAGTACTTGCCGGCTGTATTCTCCGGATATCTATTTGCTATGTCGGCCATAAAGTGTCGTTCACTAAAACTGTTCCAAAATTTAGGGTCGAACGGGCAAATATCAAGCATCATTTGCAGCGGCAAAACGTCGAAAGGATCGCGTTAAAACAGTTTCTTTTTCGTGCCCAATCCAAATCCACCGGCACCGAACCCTTTCAGTTGCATGACCCTCTGCGTTACAAGGTTTTTTGACCCTTTGTATTCTTCGTAACCGACCTTTTAATTCTTTGCTGTAGTTCGGCGATAGCCACACGCTCCGCGTCAAGGTTACTTCGAATTCGACCGGATGAAGGTTTTCCAGACTTTACCCTGTCCTTCTCAGTCATCGGAAGTTTGTCTGAGCTTTCGTTCAATTCTAGATTGTGTTTTGAACTCACTTTGGGGCGCCAACGCCTTCCCACGCCGAATTTGTCAGGGAAACTACTCATGTGCAAGGAGGTTATTCACCTGTTCGCCTGAATGATCGGCTTTTTGTCCGTTATGTGTCGGAATTATCACTGGAATGGAACGAAGAGGGATTGTAGCTTCGCCACAATCTAATGGATTCAAAGATTCCGCCGCAATTTATCAATCGCGAATTGAGCTGGCTCGAGTTCAATCAGAGGGTTCTGGATCAGGCTCTTGATCCGAAGACTCCATTGCTCGAACGGCTGAAGTTTTTTTGCATCGCGAGTTCCAACCTGGATGAGTTTTTCGAGGTGAGGGTTGCTGGCATTAAACAGCAGATTGAAAGCGATGTCGTCGAGCGCACGATCGACGGCCTGACCGCAAGTGAAAACTTTCGCGCCGTTCAACGCCGGGTTCGGCGCATGGTTGATCAGCTTTATCGCGCGTGGCGGGAGGAGTTAAAGCCAGATCTCGAAAAGAATGCCTTTCGTTTTTTCGAGATTGGGGAACTTGGCGCCGCGGACCGGGGCTGGGTCGAGAACTATTATCGTGCCGAGGCACGTCCAGTATTGACTCCTCTCGCAATCGATCCGGCGCATCCGTGTCCGCAATTGCTGAATAAATCTCTCAATTTGATTGTTCAGGTTGAGATGGTTGAGCAAGGCCAGGCACTGAAACATCTCGCAGTTGTCCAGGTTCCACGTGTGCTACCGCGACTTTTGAAGCTTCCTCACCCGCAACCTAAACACAGCTATGTTTTCCTGGCGCACCTCATTGGTTTTTATCTCGCAGATCTTTTTCCCGGAACGAAATTGCTTGGCTATTGGCAGTTCAGAGTCACGCGGAACAGCGAGCTGTATATCGATGAAGAAGAAGTTGGCAACCTTTTGAAAGCAGTTGAAAATGAATTGCATAATCGCCGTAAAGGCGATGCTGTTCGGCTTGAGGTTGAGAAGGATTGTCCGCAGGATATTCGCTCCGCATTGCTCGGAACCCTCCGTCTCGAGGACGATGACCTTTACGTGATTGACGGACCGCTCAATCCCACCCGGCTCATGGTGCTATACGAAGGGGACCATTCGCCGGAATTGCGCGATCCCCCTTTCGTTGCTCCCATCTCCGCTCCTTTTCGCGAGCATGCAGATTTATTTTCGGTTATTCGCGAACACGATGTGCTACTCCATCATCCGTACGAAAATTTCGATAGCGTAGTCGATTTTTTACAACAGGCAGCGACCGATCCGCGAGTTCTGGCGATTAAACAGACACTTTATCGCACCGGTGGTGATCCTCGAATTGTCGGCGCCCTCATGCAGGCGGTTCGCAATGGAAAGCAGGTCACGGCCGTGGTAGAACTTCGCGCGCGCTTCGACGAAGCGAATAATATCCTTTGGGCTGGCAAACTCGAAGAGGCGGGTGTTCACGTCGTTTATGGGTTGGTGGGTTACAAAATTCACGCGAAGATGTGCATGATTGTCCGGCGCGATGAAGACGCAATCCGCAGGTATGTCCATCTCGGGTCTGGTAATTATAACGCGACCACATCGCGTATTTACACCGATGTCAGCCTATTTACCTGCAAGCAGGAGTTTGGTGAAGATGCGACGAATCTTTTCAACCTGTTGACCGGTATCTGCCAGTTCCAAAACACCAGCAGGTTGCTCGTCGCTCCCTTCCAATTACATGCGACGTTATTGCGTTTGATCGAGCGTGAGGCAACCAATGCGCGAGCCGGACTTCCCGCGCGAATTATCGCAAAGATGAATGCGTTGGTGGATCAGGAGATCATCGAAGCGCTTTATCGGGCATCGCAGGCAGGGGTAACTATCGACCTGATTATTCGCGGGATATGTTGTCTCCGTCCTGGAGTGCGCGGATTGAGCGATCACATCCGGGTGATCAGTATTGTCGATCGTTTTTTGGAGCACAGTCGCATTTCATACTTTGAAAATGGCTGCCAGCCGGAAATTTTTATCGGCAGCGCCGATTGGATGCCACGCAATTTTTATCGCCGAATCGAAGTGGTTTTTCCGATCGAGGACGGCACTCTTCGGGAACGCATCACAAGTGAATTCCTGGCCCTGCCCTTGGCTGATAACGTCAAAGCGCGGCTCTTGCAACCGAACGGCACTTATAACCCTGCGCCTCTAAAGAAAAACTCTCTAGCGCGACGAAGTCAGGGCGAATTCATCAAACTCGCCCTCGGCAAGCCGGTTTCGAAATCCAAAGTGCGGCAGCCGAAATATCCGGTCGTTCGGCTGGCCAGATCCCCACTCAAAAACAAAACTTGATCATCCCTCGAGAGCATCGAGAGCCTGCCGGACCTGATTGTGTTTTGCTTCCCAGTCACCAAGGCGCTTTTGGTGTTCCTCCAGCACCGCAGGAGGGACCTTCTGGGTGAAAGCCGGATTGCTCAGTTTCTGACGAACTTTTTCGATCTCAGTCTGAATCTTTTCGATTTCTTTAGTCAGGCGTATTTTTTCCGCGCCCACATCGATCAATCCGTCGAGGGGCAAATACAAGGTTCCTAAAGGCGACCGGGCTGCTGGAGTTCCTTTCCTTGGTTCATAATTTGGCAGAACTTCCAGTGCTTCGGCGTTCAGCAAAATTCGCATTACTTCAACATCATGAGGACTGGCCGGATCGGCATTCTGGAAAACAAATTTTACCTTCTTGCTCGAAGGAACATTCCCCTCTCGCCGCAGGTTTCTGCCCAGCGTGACCAATTCGTAGGTGGCGTTTACGATCTCTTCATCGGTTTCGTCGAGCACGTAATGGGTTTCGAATTCTGTATCCAGCGGTTTCGGCCAGGGCGCAAACATGATGGACTTGCCCCCCTGATTTTCCGGCATCTCACTGTTATATCCGAGGCCCTGCCATAATTCTTCGGTGATGAATGGCAGGAATGGATGGAACAGGCGCAAAGCGTGCGACAGGATGAAATCCAGGACGGCCAATGTGTTTGCTTTCGCGGCGGCATCATCGCCAAAAAACACCGCTTTGGTCGCCTCTAGATACCAATCGCAGAGCTCGCTCCAGAAGAAACGATGAAGAATTTGGGCCGCTTCGTTGAATTTATACTCTGCAAGCGACGTGGTTATTTCGCGGATCGCACTATCGAGCCGCAACAGAATCCACTTATCGTCACGAAATAGAAGTTGAGGATTGATTTCACCTTGAACTTCTCCTCCCTGCATTTGGCGGAACCGGCAGGCATTCCACAATTTCGTGCAGAAGTTTCGGCCCAGTTCAACATGTTGTTCGTCAAAAAGTACATCCTGGCCCAGCGGGGCCGAGCGCATCACGCCAAACCGCAGGGCATCGGCGCTATATTTTGCGATCAGATCCAGTGGATCCGGAGAATTCCCCAATGTTTTGGACATCTTGCGCCCAATCTTGTCGCGAACAATTCCGGTCAGATAAACATCGTGGAACGGTTGTTCGCCAGTGTATTCAAGTCCTGCCATGACCATTCGGGCCACCCAGAAAAATAAGATGTCCGGTCCGCTAACGAGCACTGAGGTTGGATAAAATTTCTTTCGCGTTGCTTCATCCATGGTGGCAAACGGCCAGAGCCACGATGAAAACCAGGTGTCGAGCACATCAGGATCCTGCACCCAATCGGGACCCGGTGCCTCAATCTGACACCGTACCTCTGAGCCTCGATACCAGGCAGGAATTCGGTGACCCCACCAAAGTTGGCGGCTGATGCACCAGTCTTGAATATTGCCAAGCCAGTGCTCGTAAACTTTCTGCCAGCGCTCTGGATAAAACTTCAGATCGCCCTTTTGGGCGATTTCCCGGGCGCGGGGCACGCTCGGATATTTTAGAAACCATTGTTCCGAGAGGCGTGGTTCAATCGGCACATCGGCGCGTTCGCTGAATCCGACGTTATTCTGGTACGGTTCTTCTTTCTCAAGCGCTCCGAGTTCAGTCAGTTTTTCGACTGCAATCTTCCTGGCTTCGAAACGATCCTTTCCACGCAGATCAGCACCCGCCGCATCACTCATGGAACCGTCCGCATTAATTACTTCAACTGCAGGCAGCTTGTGGCGCTGACCGATCTCAAAGTCGGCTTTATCATGAGCCGGAGTTACTTTTAATACGCCCGTGCCAAATTCAAAATCAACTTGCTCGTCGCCGATGATTGGTATGCTCTTTTCAGCTTGCGTAAGTTCTGCTGGTAATGGTCGGTAAACATGCTTGCCGATCAGATGTGCATAGCGTGGATCCCGCGGATTTACGGCAACTGCCGTATCACCAGGGATGGTTTCCGGACGGGTTGTGGCGATAGTCAAAAATGTGCCTGGCAGCTCTGCAACTTCGACCCGGAAGTACGTGAGCGAGCCGTTTTGCGGCTTCATATTCACTTCTTCATCCGACAGCGCGGTTTGTGTCGCCGGGCACCAATTTACCATGCGTTTTCCGCGATAGATCAGGCCTTTTTTGTAGAGATCGACGAAAGTGTCCGACACGCGCCGTGAAAAATCAGCATCCATCGTGAAGCGTTCACGCGTCCAATCGCACGAGGCACCGAGTTTCTTTAATTGGTCAATAATGATGCCGCCGTGCTTTTCCTTCCATTCCCAGACACGCTCAACGAACTTTTCGCGACCTAGATCATGGCGTGTGAGTTTTTCTTCTTTGCGGATCTTTTTTTCGACCATCACCTGTGTGGCAATTCCGGCATGATCGGTACCGGGAAGCCAGAGCACCTCCTTGCCTTCCAGGCGCGCTTTGCGTGCCAGTATATCCTGAATGGTGTTGTTCAGCACATGCCCCATGTGGAGGATGCCGGTGACGTTCGGTGGTGGTATTACGATGGAATAGGCTGGCTTGGTTGAGGCCGCGTTTGCGGTGAAACAGTTTTGGTCTTGCCAAAAGGAGTACCATTTGTTTTCAACCAGTTTCGGATCGTATGTTTTGGGGAGTTCTGCCATGGACGTTCAATTTTTTAAGTCTGCCGAAAGCTAACTGATAACGTTGAATTCACCGAACTGTTCGAAATGGGCGTCGAAACTCAGCGCCTGGGTCATTTGCAACCGCCGAATAATCGCGAAGGAAATTGCATCGCACAGCGAATAGCGTTTGTCTTTATGCTGTCGTAAAATATTGATCGCCTCAACCTGGTCCTGATGAGAAATCGGTTCAATTTGGATCACCGGATTCTCCCAGAAATCCCGGATGATGCGTTCGCGCAGGACGAGTTCGCGCGAAAAATAGGCATGGGTTTCCGCAAAGATCATCACCGTGATTACAAAGGTGGTCTTAGCTTCCAGCATTTCGCTGGCGAGACTTTTCGCGATGGAATGGTATTGCTCGCGTTTATCGCGCAAGGCAATCCAGAACGAAGAATCCGCGAAGATTGTCTTCATGAACGCCGCTGTTTACCCGGTTTCTTAGGCTCCAGTTTCGGGCTGCCGTAAATGTAATGGTCATGGTTTCGCGCACCGTCGGCATGGCCAAATCCTTCAACAGTGGGAGTTTCTTCGAGCAATGGATTGTTCGCCCAAATGGGTGCTGGCACTGACATTTTTTCGTCGACCAGAGCCCGAATGATTCCGGCCATGGTAACTCGCTGGCGCGCAGCTTCGGATTGTAAAAATTGATGCTCTTCCCGGGACAGGTAGATCTGAGTGCGAACCATGGCTGAACCACCGCCGTAGCCGCCCGCTACTTCGCCCAGTCGGATGTTCTTTGCCGCTTTCATCAAAACATCATGACGTTGTGATGTATATGTGTCAAGTTTCTTTTGCCAGCTTAAACTCAATGCTATCCACCAGGGCCTGCAGGCTGGCATCGACGATATTTTCACTGACTCCAACTGTATTCCAAACTTCTTTGCCATCCGATGATTCGATCAGAACGCGGGTTTTTGCGGCGGTCCCGGTCCCTG
>JAQGOX010000970.1 GCA_028293365.1 Verrucomicrobiales bacterium
TTCGGCGTGCTCGCGTTGGAAAGTGAGCCGATCGACCCGAGGTTGTAAAGCAGTTGATTCACGTTCTGGATGCGCACCGAAGAGAGTTCAGACACATCATTTGAGCTCCAACAACGATAAATCCCGCCATCTTTCGATTCCACGCTATTGCTTCATAACACCTCAACCGCGCCTAAGTTTCCGCTCGAAAAGGGGAGAGGCATGAGGGCAAAAGCAAATTCGGTAAGTGGGGCGAACGATCACCGGTTGGAAGCGATCTGACGGAGGGGGAATTTTGCGAGAGTTCTCGTTTAAGGGAGATGCCGCAGCGGATGCGGCGCGCTGGCGCGCACAAGTGGTATTTTCGCATTGGTTGGCTTTCCCAGGGTAATTTCGCAGAGGGCGCGAAATAACCGCTGGGCTTTATTCCGAAACCCCTTTGGGGTTTTCTGGGGTATGGGTCTGAAAATCTGGACAGAAGAGGTGCGTGGCGCTGCCATCCATCAGCGCACGGGATCTCTTCACTGCCGAGCCGCATGCGAGATGCGGTGACGTGAGCAGGATTCTGGGAGGATCTCCAAACCGATTGGGTCTGCTTCGATTGTGAATTGATGCTGGACCACGTTATCGTCGCGTTTGGCTCCGAGTATGCAGCCACTTCCGCAATCACTCACGGCTCGCCATTTGTAACGCCCCTGGCGTGACGACGCCTGCCGCCACCGGTGTGGTCTGAATCGGCGGATTGGTTCGCGTGCCTCTTGCTCTGTTGTCTGGCGATCAGCTCGTTCATGAGGGCTTCCACACTTACGTACTTTGTAAAACCATCCGGCGGGAGAAACAGTTCCTCCCCCGGCTCTTCGAACCCAATTTTTGACAGTGTAAGTTTGAAGTGCGGTGACTCATTGGTCGACTCGATCTGAATCGCCAGCGAATTCAGGTCCGTGGCTTGCAAAAGCCGAAATGTGGTTTGTTTGCCATTATTGGCCGAGACTGTCGCTACCGCCTGCTCGACTAAATGGGCTTCGATTCGTTCCAGCGGGTTCGTCATTCTTTGCACCACGAGATTGGCGAACTGATTGGTGGAATTAATGGGGGCGTAGCCTTGCAGTGCTTCGCTTAAAATATAGCCCCGACCCTCAACGACATCCCAAATGAAGCTGAACCCGCCTGTGCGCGAGTGCTTCCGCTGCGAATCACCTGTGTCGGGTTCAAACAAGAGCTTGTGCTGTCGTTGCAAAAGCTGGCCGGACAGAGCGAGAGCATCATCGGACGGTGCTTCAAAAGTCATGACCAGATGGGCGCTAAATCCCCGATTGTTTGTGAGCAGAAGAGCGGCCGGTCCCGTCATAAACGTTGGTGGAGCAGGCAAGAACCGTTCTGCCCTTAACTCTGAAGAAGGCTCGTGCCGGGAGGAATGTGCACAACCACCGGTCAATAGCACGAACATCATAGATGTCATGCCCCTCCACCACAGCCAATTCAGCTCAACGTTGATTGACCTTTTCATGAATTCAAAATTTCCTAAACTGCGCCCGTATCGCGCGCAAAATCTCGCCCACGTGAATGTAGCCGTCAAATTATGTCGCAGGAGAGATCGTCGGACGCTGGGCTTCTCGGGTTGTGACCCTTTAGGAACGGGCGTGCGGAGCAACGCGCCCTGCCTTCGCGGGCTTGGATTTTGGCGAAGAATTATAAAAACTAAAATTACTGAGTCAATTCAACCGCGGCTTGACGCCGTCGGGCCGGCGACTCAGGGTGACTCGGTGACCCCTCCGAAACCCAGATCAAATGTGCGCTGGCGCATCGTTGCGTTGCTGATGAGTCTTTGCTTTATCAGCCATTTCAACCGCTCCAGCATGTCCGTGGCGGGAACCGATCGGATCATGGACCAGTTCGGAATCGATCCGGTTCGAATGGGTTCAGTTTATTCCGCTTTTCTGCTCGTCTATTCAATCCTCATGATTCCGGGAGGAATATTTATCGACCGTTTCGGACCGCGCCGCGCACTGATGGTCGTGGGATTTGGATCGGCCATTCTCGGCGCATTCACTGGGTTCACAGGGTGGTGGTTTCACACGGGTGCCAGTCTTGTATTTGCATTGGTACTGGTGCGCGGAACCATGGGCGCATTGAGCGCACCTTTGCATCCCGCGGCAGCCCGGGCCGTCGGCAACTGGTTTCCGTTTTCCGAAAGAAGTCTCGCCAATGGAACCGTGACGGCCGCCGCCATCCTCGGCGTTGCCATCAGTTATCCCGGATTCGGCGCTCTCATCAAAGCATTCGATTGGCCAGCAGCATTTGCCATCTCCGGCTTTGTCACAGCGCTTCTAACCGGGCTATGGATGACCCAGGCACGAGACTGGCCGAGGCAACACCCATCGGCAAACGAGGCGGAAAGAGCGCTCATTGGAAATGAAACGGCGTCGGTATTGCCCGACGATGCAAAGACCGCAGGCTGGGCCGAACTTCTGCGCAATCGAAATCTCATTCTGGTAACCCTTAGCTACGCAGCCGTTGGCTACTTCCAGTATTTGTTCGTCTATTGGATGCAGTACTACTTCGAAAAAGTTCTGCATCTCGGCGGCGATGCGAGCAAATATTATGCAGGCTTTCTACAACTCGCCCTGGCGGCCGGAATGCCGCTGGGCGGATGGTTATCCTCAAAACTGACCCGCTCCCTGGGAGTGCGCCGAGGCCGCGGATACGTCGCAGGAGGCGGAATGATTTTGAGCGCGACACTGCTGGGTTTGGGAGTGCTTTCGCGAGAACCTTTCTGGATCGTCTTGTGGTTCGCTCTCGCACACGCAGCTATTGGCGCCAGTGAAGGGCCGATCTGGGCGACCGCAGTCGATATCGGAGGTCGCAAAGGAGGGACCGCCGCCGCGATTTGCAATACGGGCGGCAATGTCGGTGGGATGATCGCACCAGTGCTAACGCCTTTCATCAGCTCGCAGTTAGGCTGGTCCTGGGGGATAGGAATTGGCGGGGTGATTTGTTTTCTCGGGGCGATCTGCTGGCGCTGGATCGATCCTCTGCGCGAAAATGTTCCGTCAACGCTACAGGTCCGCGGCGGTTGCGGTCGCCGATGATTGAAAGTTGATGGCGTATTTTTGCACGGGAAATGCCATACCCCCTTGTCCCCTCTTTCCATCGGATGAAAAGGGGGAAACTTTTTTTGGGGATTTTTAACCTAGTGCGGCGCTTCCGTTGGGCGCACTGCGGGGCTATAACATTACGTCCCTTCACGACTTCAGAGCGCGGGCCACCCTTCAGGTCCGGCACTCATGGCCTCCAATTAACTCTCCTTGCGGTCAATTCACTTCATTGACGGGCGGGAGATGAAATCTTTTCAGGGGAAAGACAAGAGATGTGGGTGAAGCGACTAAAATCCGGCGTATTGAGCGTGAGAAGTTGGCTGAGCCCATGTCCGTCCATGAATGGGATCAATCGCGTGTCGTGGGCTTGTTTGCCGCGAACGCCGTGCCGTTGGACTAATTGACGCCAACGGGCGCCGACGCCCGGCGGTTCCAAAAGCAAATGCGCCCATTTTTCGAAGTCGGGCAGTTCGTTTTCTGCCTGGACGGGATCAAATCCCAATCCGTTGGCAGCAATCGGTCGGGTGGCCACAGCCCAGTATTCAATAATATTTTGAGCGCAAATGAAAAGGAAATCTCCCTGCGCCAGGAGCGAAGAAATGGCCTGTCGGCAAATGGGATGGAATGGGCTTCCTGTTTCGCTTAGACGCAGCAGAATGTTCGTATCCAGAAGATAATTCATCTTCCGTCGTCGCTGTAAATATTTTCGCGACGCAAAGCCTCGACAGGTATGTTGCTCGCCGCGGCACGTTGCCCAAGCCGTGCCGAGAATTCCGTGAAATGCGCGAGACGTTTGGCCGCCGTTGCTGTATCTCCCGCCCAAGCGGTGATCCCCGAAATCTCTCGCGAGACGTTATCGAGCGTCCGAACTTCAATGTTGAGCGGAGCGTCCAAAGGTAGGACCACCGGCTCATCGGGAACGATATACTTGCCGTCGAAGTGCGCCCGAATCGAAACCGTCGCAGTGCTCATGCTCGAAAAATACTCCTCAAGCCCTAAAACCTCAAGCTCGCAAACAACTTAACATTGACTGGAGTCTGTACGACTGCTGGCCAGGCACTACGTTCAAAACATCATAAATCATTTCGCCATTACTCTGCGACGTCAAATACTGGAATCTTACTGATCAGACGGCGGGATAAACTACAATGCCTCACGGCTATTTTCGCCGTCGAAGTCGTAGAAGAAAACATCGGCCGAGCCATGCCAGACCACTACGCGCGCGCCGTCGGCGACCGGAGTTGACCCGCTGTACGGATTCGATGGATACTTGGTTCAACGATGGGAAACGCAACGGTCTGTATCCAAAGTTGTTTGCCCGTTCGGCGGTCGAAGCAATGCAGGTTTCGCTTCTTGTCCGAGTCTTCCGCACAAGTGACAAAGACGCGGCCATGCGAAACGATGGGGCTGCTGTTACCCGGCCCTGGGACTGTCGCCTTCCAGCGGACGTTATTCGTCGGCCCCCAATGGAGCGGCGCTTTGTCCTCTTAAGCGACACCATTCCCACCCGGCCCACGAAACTGCGGCCAATGCCCTGCCCGCGCTGTCAGGGACAGCAGCAAGGCCAGCGCAGCAGCAGTCTGAAAAAAATCGACGATTCATGTTCCAGGCGAGGCGCCCGAATCTGACGATTCGTCCCGCGATTGCGAGGCAAAGCGAGTTCATCTGTCGCTTTTGGCAGGTGCGGCCCTGCCCACGAAACCGGGGCCAATCCGCCACGGATGCACCGAAAGCTGTGAGCGCCCTGGTGGAGAGAGCCAGAAAGAGCAGCGTTCGATCTTGCGTAAGCATGTGAGTGTTCTGTTCGCCGGCAGTATGAGCCTTTGGCGGCTTTTCCTAAGGCTTATTTCGGCATTTTCGCCGTGTCCATATAGAGGAAATTCCAGCGGTGCCCATCCGGATCGGCGAATCCTGCACCATACATCCCTCCGCCCATGTAATCGGCCCTGGAAAAAACAGTGGCACCGGCGTCAACGGCTTGTTTTAGGCGGGCGTCGACTTCTTTTACGGATGTAGCGCCGAGACTTAAGCAAGTTTCGGTGCTGCCGGCGTCGGTGATTTTGTTGTTGATGAAACCCTTGAATGCGGCTTCCGGGAAGAAGTTCACGATCAGATTGTCATCGCCGACGATAACGCTGACCAGATCATTATCGCCGCCCGGGCAGTCTTTGTTGATTTTGAAATGATCGAGTTTTGAATAGAATTCGCGGGTTTTACGGAGATCTTTGACCGCGAAGTTCAGCCACACATTATTCTTATTCATGATAATTCATTTGGATATTACGAGCAAATTGACGACCTGGTTTCAGTTTGTAACCTTTAAAGATTAGTTCAACAAAGAAACGCATTAGCAAGCGCTTTGGATCTTTATCTCGAACTGGAAATAAGCTTCCTCCTTACAATCAATGGCACCCACTTAGAGTCGTCGTAAACCTCAGCGAAACCCCGCGACGCTTCGAAGCAAGGCAAAAGACTTCCAAGGTAATCGCTTCATGAGCGTGTTGGGTAAATCAGACTTTTGGCGCGAGCGGTTTGGGTTGCGGCGCCCTATTCCACTAACATACTCAATGCGATGACTTACCCTGCTTGCTCAGTGATGAAAAGTGGCGAGTTGACCCATTGAGTCCCCCCATTTCGATAGCGAGAGCCTTTTTCGAACAAGTCGATTGCTTTTACACAACCCCTCAAACTCAGGGCGCTTTTCTCCGTTTCTTTAGCCGTCCGTGGACGGATGCGACCGGAGCCCGACGCGATCCTCGACTGTCCACCAAGCAGGCCATGGCGCACTTGAAAGCGATTCTCGAATTAACGGAACATCGGTTCCTGGCTGACGAAATTTGTTTTACTGCGGTTTCAATGAAATCGTTGAGTGGATTTAAGCAGTGGAACGATGCGTACCTCATGTCGGAGGCCCGGCGGCATAACCTCAAACTTTGCACGTTCGAACGCAAACTCGACAATATGGAAACCGCTGGGGCACCAGTCTTGATGCTAATTCCGTAGGTGGCATCGCGAACCGGCGCCAATCGCGTCAAGAATCCGGGATTTCGCAAAAAGTACTCCGAAATGTTGAATATTTCGCTTCCCCTTTTCGCCTCCTGTTTCCCCTTTTTACATTTGGACTATTACTTGCGCGGGGCTTCTCCAACAGAGGATTCATTAGGGTTACCCTTATTGCGAACAATCTTCAACCACGACTCCATCCAGGCCAAAAGCGCATTGGACCGGATTGAAGTCCAGTGGTGGAGTTGTGGAAATGAGCAACCCAATAGTTGAACGCATGAATGCGCCGCTGCTAAAATTCTTTGATTGGTTCTCCCTCCAGGTTGCCGCAATGCTCCCGGCCTTCCGAAAAGCTGCCAGGAGCGATTCCAAATTGGCGGAAGCCATTGAGTTTCGAAATGGGCCTGATCTGCTTTCTCGGAGCAATCGGCTGGCGTCGGATCGATTCTCAGACCTAGCCTTTGGCGAGGAGCTGAGCGAGTTTCCAAGGATTCCATCGGTTTAAGATCTCCAGCGTCAATCCGTTTCTACCGCAGAATCACGGCTCAACGCGTGGCCTCAAGTGTAAAATCTTCGAAAATTCCCAATTAGTACTGTCCAGCCAAGCCTTGCGCGACGACTAATCAGATGAATGCGGAAACTATGAGCACCCCCATCGAACTACTCTGCGAACTGGCAAAAAAGGGTGATTCACAGGCCGCCGCTGAACTGGTGACGCTTTTCTACAGACGAGCTTTTGCTTACTTCAGGCGGCTTTGCGGCGATGATACCGAAGCAGCCGACCTCACACAAAAGACGTTTCTCAAAGTCTGGACTGCCCTTCCATCCTACGAAGGCCACGCCAGTTTCAATACCTGGCTGCACGCCATCGCACATCACGTTTACGTGGACTGGCGCCGGAAACCTGGCCGTAACGACGCGCGGTCCGACGAATGGTGGGAGATCCAGCCGGATGCGGGACCAGCGCCCTGCGAGTCTGCCGAAGAGCGCGACCTCGGATGTCGCGTTTACAGCTTCGTCGAAAAACTGGATGAAGGCACGCGCGAAACTGTTCACCTTCACTACTATCAGGGCCTCTCCCTGAGGGAAACCGCCGCGACGCTCGGGATAGCGGTCAGCACCGTAAAATATCGCCTGCGTAGCGCGCTCGATTTCCTACGTCCCCGCCTGGTGGAAACCTCAACCTTTACCCGCAGATAATGCGATTATGAATGACTCAACTATTGAATCCATGCTCCGCAGAGCGCCCGTCCCTTGCCCCCCCGCGGCTCTGCTCTATCGACTGCATGCGGATGTGCGAGTGTCAACCGCTAAAACCAACGTCCGTGAAAGCTCCTTTTTGCATCTTCTACAGCGGTGGTGGCCAGTTATTTCCTGCCTCGTTATCGGCGTCACTATGGCTTCAGGGAAGTTCACTGCAATTGCGAAACTACGCCACGAAAATGAATCATTGCGCGCACCCACTGCTCAGATTGACAACCTGAGGCAGAAAAACGCGGAATATCAGCAACTCACGGCAACCGTTTCCGAAGTCAAGCGCCTTGAAGCTAATTACTCCGAATTGCAGGCGCTGAAGGCTGATGCCGCCCGGCTTCGCCTCGCCATTGCCGAAGGCGAAAAAGTTAAAGCAGATAATCAACGGTTGCTGAGCGAATTACGGCTTCCGCCTGACGCTCTGGGCCAAGGACTATTCTCAAAAGCCAAGTCGGCCAGATGTATCAATACCCTGAAAAGGATCGTCGTCGCCGCCCGCATTTGGGCCACGGAAAACAATAAAGATGTTTTTCCCTCATCCTTCATCGCGATGAAGGATGAATTATCCACTCCGAAAATACTCGTCTGCTCTTCCGACGAGGGCAAAATCGCGGCGCCCGATTGGGAAGGCTTCACGGAGGCAAATAACAGTTACGAGATGCTTTCGCCTGGTGTCTCCGAATTGGAGCCCCAGGTTGTCTACGTTCGCTGCCGCGTGCATGGCCACGTCGCGATGGTGGATGGCAGTGTTCAAGCAAGCAAGCGGTCGGTTTCGGTCGTCCAAAAGGACGGTCAATGGATTCTTCTGGAGCAGAATGAAAACTAAGTACCACGCTCTTCTCGTTGCGGTGGTTCTTGCGTCCGCAGCCACCTCGCTGACCTGGTTACAGAGCCGGACAGTTTCAAAGCTCGAAAGCGAAAACCGTCAATTGAATACTTTGGCCGTGGAAGCGCAAAACCTCGCGGCCGAAAACCGGCAAATTCCCGATCTCAAAGTCATCACCGCCCAAGTCGAACAACTACGAGGCGAAACGTCGGATTTGCAAAGAATACGGAACGAGGTCCATCAGCTTCGCGACCGCCAGATGGAGGCGAAACAAGAGCTCGCGCAAAACGAACGGCTACGGAAGCTTTATGCGACTGGAACGACGTCGAATGGCGGGACTGCGGCCGCAATCGCGTTCACGACCCCTGCCGAACTTGTCGACCTGGGCCAAGCTACGGCCGAAGCTGCAATACAGACCTTCTTTTGGGCCATGCGCGAAGGAAATATCGATCGGTCTAAAGCATGCATGATCAATCCAGAAGAAATGGGGGTTGACCAGACAAACTCATCTCCTGAAGATCTCAGCGCGCAGATGAAAAAAGAGGCAGCGGATATCCGCGGTCTGCGAGTTCTCGATCGGGCGCCCATTTCCACCGACGAGATCAAACTGACAGTCCAAATCGTAGAGGAGGGTATTGATGGAATTCACGAGATCCCATTTAAGGCCAGACGTGTCGGTCGCGATTGGAAATTCGATCGCTAGCTTTTGGCGCGCCATGTTTGTGAACTGCGGGGACGTTGCGTTGCGCTCGAGTCCTTTTAACCTTTGAGATCGATGTGCTGCTGCAATTGAGCAACAGAAGGATTGCAATACACGTTGGTAACGATCCCATGGCGGCGAGCGTCATGGCTCTACCGAATCCAATCGACGCTTAGTTATTAACTCGCCCGATCCAAGGTTGAGGGCGATAAAGCGATCACTCTGTTTCTTTTTTCTGGTGTAGATCCCATCGACGGCAATTTCGAGGCCGCGCCGCTGCCGAAATCGGAACAGATCCTTTACCAGAAGTAATTTTTGGCCTGGGGCGAGCAAGGTGTCGCGGTTGTCCGCAAATGCATAATCGATCCCCTCGGTGAATCGCGCGCCCCTCAAATTTACTGCCCGCGAGGATACATTGCTCACTTCGACAAACTCAGCTTCCTCTTTCATGCTGGAATCGAAATTAAAATTCGCAATCGTGACTTCGCCCTCCTGTAATCCAGAAGCGCCCGTTTGGAAAAAAGCTGTATTCAGCGCCGACCATTGATTCCCATCCCAGGTTCGAGACTTCACCACGGCTTTTCCATCGATCGGAATCCCGGTGTCATCCTGGGTTGCCGTACCGCGCGCCACTCGCCGCGCAGAAGGCGCTACTCTGCCTCCTGGCAAGCGTGGATCATCGCCATTCAGGGTGTAAAGAACGGAACCTCTGCGCGCACTTCCGAAGCGAACCTGAAATCCGTTCGTAACCTGTCCACCCTGTTGGTTCATCGTGGGGGCTTCCAGATTAGGATAAAGCCCCGCGGACCGCATCGAAGCGAACACATTTTCCGTGCGAGTCGGAAGCCAGTGCTCGAATACATCGTCCCGCACTGACCGCCAATTATCCAGAGTGCGATAATCCCAACGTGCGGCTTCTGCCACAAAAACTTTTTCAAGTTCATCGCTGCGTCCTTTCAGGCGATTCGAGACATTTCCAAACGTCAGCGTTCCATCATTAAAACAGGCTTTGTAAATGCGGTCCGCGAGCAATGTGCGAAAATCGGGATCTCCCTGAGCCAGCAACGTCGAAAAAAGGCTACCGGGACCGTCTCCAGCTCGCCGACCAGGAGTCTGGCGCGCGGTGCGATTGGCCGGCTCCCCGTACCACGGATGTGAAGGAGATTGAAAAAACCCATCGGCATCGTTGAGGTAAAACTGAAATCCACTCCCCGGAACGGTCGGGCCCACACAGCGGAACTCGTCCTCGCATCGTCCGTACATCCAGAGAATCATGAAGTCAATGTAGTCGGGAATATCCACCCATTGCTTCACTGCGGCGTAGTTCCCTCGCAAAGTGCGCACCCGGGCCCACGTCCGTCCATCTCCGTCGTAGGGAGCTCCCTCCGCCCATCCTCCAATGTTTTGGTTTCCATTGATGGATTCGTAATCTGCACTGGAGCCGCCCAAATAGCGGTGGTGGGTTCCAGCTCCCCAGCGCTCGCGTAAATGGAACACACCCCAGTAAACTCCGTTCAGATAGAGATGCACAAACCGGCCGTGAGGATTTAGATGCCCCATTTCGAGCATTGAGTCGTCAGCGAATACGTTCG
>JAQGOX010000001.1 GCA_028293365.1 Verrucomicrobiales bacterium
TGCTGTGGCATTTTCGGTGCCGTGCGATTTGCAAGCCAGTTCTATTCAGCTTGGCCGGGCCGCCAACCGTATTTACATGCGTCACTTTCTCGCCTCGCTTCATCAGAAAATCCGGACGCTCATGAAGCTAATGCCGGGCAAAATTGATGATGTGGGTTACAAGCAAATACGGACCTTTAAGCAGTTCGACTACCGGTACACCGCTCCCATCCATGGCTTTCAGGATGCGGAAGACTATTGGCGCAAATGCGGTTGTAGACCTTTTTTACCCAATATCCATGTCCCCACCTTGCTGGTGAACGCGCGCAACGATCCCTTCCTTGCTGAAGAGTGTTACCCGGTCGAAGAAGCCAAAACGAATTCGAATCTCCACTTGGAAATACCTGCGTCCGGAGGTCACGTCGGCTTTATGGACTTCAATAGCGGCAAAGAGTATTGGTCCGAACGCCGCGCCGTCGAATTCCTGCATGAGCAATCCGGCGCCTAGCCGAGGTCGGATTCAGCCCCGTCCGCACCCTCGTTGCAAATGAAATCAGAAAATGCTTCGATGAACCATGCACCCGGGACACCGGCTCATTGTTTTCGTATGGTTGTTTTTCAACCTCACGATTTCAAGCAGCGCAACGAGCCCGCCAAACCGAGATTTCGGCCCACCTTTGCAGTTACAACTTTCCGGGCGACGACTGGGTTATATCGCTACACATTCCCGAAGCTTCGATTTATAGAAACTAGGCCAACCCAGGAACGTTCAAAGTTAGATGCCATCATTTTTGAATTGGAATCAACGTTAATATGGGCTTCGCTATTGAATCAAAAATTTCAGCGAGGTCGGCCCTGGCTCTCGTTGGTCGGCCTCGCATTGGCGTCATCACACGATCGAGCCCGTACTGTGGTCAAAAATGGCGGACGAACCGAAAGGGCAAGCCCGCACTAAGGGCGGGTTTGAAAGTTGGCGTCAGATTGACCCGCGCCAGAGTATCGCGGATAGGCCGGATTCCGTGGTTGCCGGAGATCGGTTCCTGGTTCTCGCGCTGGACGTGTCCGGCCAGGAATACGGAAAGCTCTTTGCGGGTTTGCGGCGGGTATTCGTCATTCTAACGGCCTTGCTGCTAATCTGTGCGCTCATGGGTGAGCGGCTCTTGCGCTCCTGGCGCCAGACCTATCAAGGTCGGCATCGCACCGAAAGGAATTTGGAGGTGACAATGAATTCAGTGGCTGACGCGGTGCTCGCCACTGATGAAGAGGGGCGAATCAAGCGATTGAACCCAATCGCGGAACACCTGCTGGGATGGACACAAACCGTAGCGCTCGGCCGCCCGGTGGGCGATGTCTTCCACATCATTAACGAACAAACGCGCGAGCCTCGCGTCGTTCCGTCGGAGGCTGTGCTGGCCATTGGCGAAACCCAAAAATTCAACAATCACACCATTCTCATCACACGCGACGGCGCGGAACGACCCATTGCTGCTACCGCCACGACCATTCGTGGAAGGGACGGCAAAACTCTTGGGGGTGCCGTTATTTTTCGGGATGAGACGGAGGACTGCGCCGCCCGGAAAGCATTGCGTGACAGTGAGACACGCTATCGCGCGCTCTTCGATTCGATCAACGAGGGATTTTGTATTATACAGGTGATTTTCGACGAGGAGGAAAGGCCGGTGGATTATCGTTTTCTGGAGATCAACCCCTCGTTCGAGAAACATACCGGAATCCGCGATGTGCTCGGAAAGTGTATGCGGGAAATTTCCCCGGATCACGAAGACCAGTGGTTTGAAATCTATGGCCGTGTCGCGGCGAGCGGTGAGGCGATTCGCTTTCAAAATCGTGCCGAACAACTGCACCGGACTTATGACGTTTACGCTTATCGTCTCGGCGAGCCGCAAGACCGCCAGGTCGCGATTCTCTTCAACGACATCACCGAACAGCTTCGGGCGCAGGAAGCGCTGCGGCATAGCGAGGAGTATCTCAAAGTCACGCTGGATACCATCCGTGATGCTGTCCTTGCTACAGACGCGGAGGGGACTATTATCCGGATGAATCCCATTGCAGAGCAAATTACTGGGTGGAATTAGGAAAATGCGCGAGGCCGGTCGATCGGCGAAGTCTTCCGCATCATCAACGAGACCACCCGCCAGCCTGCGATCATCTCAGCGGACCGCCTGCTCACCGCGGACGAAATCCAGTTTCCAGTCAACCACAGCGTTATTATCACGCGGGACGGAACGGAGCGACCGATAGCCGGCCGGGCTACACCCGTTCGCGACATCGGTGGCGGGGTGCTTGGAATCATCCACGTCTTCCGCGACGCGACTGCGGAACGTCATGCCTGGATGGAATTCCAGCGCCTCAAAGAAGGCCTGGAGCAACACGCGCGAGAACGCGACGTCCGCTTGGAACAGGCACAGCCGACGCGAGGAGGATCATTTCAAAACTAATAATCCGCATTCGGCCGATCGCATCGAGTGGCTTGGAAATGCGATATGCGCGGCCCGTGGTTGGGGTCACAGTAAGATCAGTGCAAATCCTGGCGCTCATTCCAAATTCGACATCACGCAAGTCTCGCCTCCCGCCTGCAAACAAAAATACTGGATAAAGCGCTCGAAACCGTGTGATGCTGACGAATAACCCATATGCAAAACTCTGCAATGAAATCCCTACGCATGATATTTTCGAATCGCATTAGTCCCGCGATCGCACTCTTGATCCTGGTCTCATCGCCCAGTCGCGCCGCTGATCGCGACTCTATCAATAGCCTGCCCCTTCTCGGCCGCTGGGATTTGACGGTTCACGACGGCAACAATTCCTACCCCTCATGGATCGAGGTCAAATTGTCGGGGCACAGCTCGCTCGTCGGTAGCTACGTCGGCCAGTTCGGAAGCGCTCGGCCGGTCTCGAACATTGAGTTCGACAAGACCTCCGGCCACTTTCATTTCGTGATTCCACCTCAATGGGAACATCGCACCAACAATATCGATCTTGAAGGCACGGTGAAGGGCGACACCTTGAGTGGCACCGTTCCGAATGACGTCGGCAACCCGGTCCCCTGGGAAGGCCACCACGCCCCCACTCTCATGCGCGATCACGCACCGAAATGGGATAAACCTGTCGAACTCTTCAACGGCCACGACCTCACCGGCTGG
>JAQGOX010000015.1 GCA_028293365.1 Verrucomicrobiales bacterium
CAGAAAGAGGCTCGGTTTTTCTCCTTGGCCCTTCCTGAGCTCCACGTGATCTCGAACAACCATGTGAGCGTTTGTTCCACTCATCCCGAACGCGCTGATCGCTCCGATCCTGGAACGACCCGCCCGCATAGGCCAAATTCTGTTCTCCCGGTTTACATGGAAGAATCGATCGTCCCATTGAATATAATCATTTGGATCCTCGAAATTGATGCTGGCGGGAATGATTTCGTGTTTGAGCGCCTGAACCAAACTCACCAGATTCACCAACCCCGAAGCCGCGAACGTATGGCCGAAATTTGGCTTGCAAGAGGTAAGCGCACATTGCCCTCCAACCTGAGAATGTTGTTTGAAAACTTCGCCAAGCGCGTTGATTTCAACAGGATCCCCCAATCGGGTTCCAGTTCCATGGGTGACAATGTATTCCACTTCCCGCGGATTGATTCGATAAGTGTCGTATATGCTCTTTAACAGCTCAGCCTGAGCGACTCCGCTGGGCGCGGTTATTCCATTCGTTTTTCCATCATAATTAACTCCACTTCCAATGATGACACCGTGAATCGGATCTTTGTCTTTCACCGCCTGGCTCAGGCGCTTGAGCACGACCGCAACCACAGCCTCTCCCGGCACCATCCCGTCGGCCCGTTTATCGAAGGCGTAACATTTTCCATTCGTTGAAAGCATGCCCGCCTCGTTCATCGCAGCGCAGGTTTCTGCAGATAAGGTCAAACTCACTCCCGCGGCGATAGCTGCATCGCATTCGCGGTTACGCAAACTTTGACAGGCTTGATGTGCGGCCACCAAAGATGAGGAACAGCTCGTATTAAGGGCCATGACCGGCCCTTTCAAATCGAGAAAATACGCGAGCCTGGCCGCGAGAACCCCAGTGTGATTTGAGGTAATGTTACCTTCCTTGAGTCGATCTTGGTAATCCCCGTCTTCAACTCCGACAAACATCCCAACTTTCTGCACTGAAAGGTGTGCAGGGCCAAATCCCGCGTCTTCGAGAGCCTTCCACGACTCCTGCAAAAGCAGTCGTTGCCGCGGATCCATGCTTTCAGCTTCGAGCGGTGAGATTTCGAAAAATAAAGGATCGAATTCCGCGGCGCCTGGAATAATACCGCACCAAATGGAGTTGGTTCCAATTTTTTCCTGAGCAGATTGTTCGCCCGATCTGCAAAGATCGAATCGTTCAGCAGGAATTCCGCGAACAGCGCTCCTGCCCTCGGCCAGGATCTGCCACATCTCTTCGACATTGCGGGCATCCGGGAATCGGCCACTCATGCCGACGATTGCGATCGGCTCAGGAATCGGTTCAACTGCAGTTTGGGTCGATTGTGTTGAGGCCTGTCGAGAGTATTTGATGTCACTCTTCGTTCTATAAAATCTCCCCATATGTGGAGCGTGCCTGGACATGAAAAAACCCCCTAACGCTTCCAGAGTCGAATGACCAAAAAAGACCGACGGTGTGAATTCCATGCCGTAATACGCTGAAAGCACTCGCGCAAACTCAGCAAGGCCCACTGAATCGACTCCGAAATCAGCAAAGTTCTGCTTCTCCACCAGTTTATCAGGACTCAACTTGAGCAAGCTGGCCAGCTTCTCTCTCAAATCTCTGCGCAGGAGATCCTCGGTATCGACCTCGTTCGAAACTGAATGAGGCTCTTCTGCCTTCCCGCGCTCGAATCCCGGAAGGCGTTGCAGTTGATCAGCATTTCCCGCAAGCACCAGATGCTGCGACTTTTTCTGACTCAAAAGTTTCTCAAAAAGGCTCAAGCCTTCGTCTTTCCTCAATGCCCGCTGCGCGCTGGATTTCAGAAAAAAGGAGGTTGCTTCATTCGTCGCCCGTCCCATGCCAACCCCGTTCCAACGCGGCCAGCAAATTACACGGGTTCGACCGGTGAGTTTGCCTTCAGCAACGAGCGTATTTCGGTACGCCGAGTAAGCGATTTGGAACCGATTTCCAATTGCATAATCGCATGCGCCAAAATCGCCCAGCACTGCGGCGCTCGAGGAAAAATAGCAGACAAGCTCGAGGGGGTCGTTCGCAAGCAGATGATCGAGAACAAGTGTCCCATTTATTTTCGGAGCCAAAACCCCCAGTATCGCATCATATTCCTTTTCGAAAATCGTCCGCTCATCCTTGATTCCAGCAGCATGAATCACAACGTGGATTGCTCCCAGCAACTCTCGCACGCGATTTAGTCCCCTCTCCATCGCGCCCAAATCAGTGACATCCGCTTGCACGTAGCATGCGGTGGAACCGAGCGCTTTAAGCGATTCCAGGCTCGATCCGATCCGTTCATCCAGGTGCGAGCGGCCTGTGAGAACAAAGTTGATTTTTGATCGTGCCGCGAGATATTTTGCAACTTCCAAACCGAGTCCGCCACAACCGCCCGTGATCAAAATGGTTTTCCCATTAAAATTTGCGCCCTCAAAATCGAGAAGCGTCACAGGATGCACTCGCAACACATAGGCCAAATCGCCGATGTATAAAGTGCTTCTCGGTTTTTCGCAGCCCAGACTCTGACAAATCCTATGGCTCCAGTTCCGTAACCGCTCGGAATCGGCAACTTTTTCTTCAGCCAAAAGCACAGTAACATTGGTACCTGCCAGTGCGATGGGAATTGAACGCTCAAAGCCAATCCACGAATCCAGATAGCACCTCTCCAATCCATCTTTGAATTCTCCGGCGAGAATAATGGATTTGGGCTTCAATCCACTCGATCCGATCGCCTGAATCATCGAAACTGTCAGCGCCAGGTCTCGGATCAATGCATGATCTTCAAGCGGGCACAGATAAAGAACCGCGTCTACGACTCCTGCCTTTCGCTGAATTCCGTTGAACCCAGACAATCCCATTTCCTCCCGACTCAGGAAAAAGAGTTGAATGTTGGGATTCGATTCCCGCATCGCCTCGCGCATCGCCACTTGATTGCCCGGATCTGACAAGAGGCAAATGCAGGTCGTGGTGCGGTCGTTCGTGGTCGCCACAGATGTCCGCGCCATTACCTCCCGCTCCCAAACTTCCTCAAAACACAAAACGTCCAGGTCATCACTTTGAATAACCGAGCTTGCCGTTACTGGCAAAACCCGCCGCGACATTCCCTGAGGCACCCAGTATTGCTCTTTAGCAATAGGATAGCTCGGCAACCGGATTTTAGATGGCTTGACACCGGGGTAGAGTAATTGCCAATCGATCGACACGCCGAGACTCCACAATTCAGCAAGCTTGCTCAACTTCCCGCGTGCGACCCAACGCGTCACCATCTCTTGAGAATCCTCATCCGCTTTCAAAAGCTGGGCGACTCGCCCCTGGAAA
>JAQGOX010000083.1 GCA_028293365.1 Verrucomicrobiales bacterium
CTGCATATTCCCGTAGGCCAGCCCCCAGCGTCAGCAAATGCCCCGAGAGGTTTCCACTGTCCACGCTGGACACATAGAGCGGCAGCAGCGGTTGCAGAGTTCGGGTTTCGTACCAGTTATAGAAATGTCCCTGATACCGTTCGAGCCGTTCCATCGTGGCAAAGGCCGCTTCTGTGCGCCGGATCAAACCACCCACAGGCAGGTAACCAAAGTCCACAGCCGCAAGATTGGCCAGCAACGCCAATCCCATGTTTGTGGGCGATGTTCGCGTAGCAATCGTAGGAGCGGGGAACTCCTGAAAATTGTCGGGCGGCAGCCAGTTTTGCTCCGCAGTCACAAAGCTTTCGAAAAAATGCCAGGTCTTGCGTGCAGTCTGCCTGAGAAAAATTAAATGTTCCGCGGTTAATTCCGTTGGTGCCCTTTCAATAGGTTGGCTGATCCACCAGGCGATCGCAGGCGCTAAAAGCCACAGTGAAAGAATCGGCAGGGCGATCGGCAAAATTGCCGGGTTCAAAACCTTGAGCAGAACTCCGGAAAGCAGCGCCATGACTGGCGCAGCCCACATCGTCCCATAAAAACCTCCGAGATCCGCGCGCTTCGTCCGTTCGGAATCGCTGGAAGTCTGCCATTCGAGAAGCCGTTTGTGCGTTATCCATACCCGGAACAGTGTTCTTCCAATCGCGTCCAGGCTGACAAACGCGTCGTAAGGTAGAAACGTCAGCGTCAGAAAAATTTGGCCGAGTTGCCTGCATCCCGCTACTGCCACTCCTTCCAAGTGCATTTTCCAGGGCCAATCCGCAGGCTTGCGAAAGCCGCTTACCAGCGCCGACAACAATCCCGGAAATGTGATGAGCCCCACCGCCAGCGCGGTTCCCCAGACCGCAAGCGCGGGCAGCAACAGCCAATTGCTCAATATGAATATCAGCAGCGCGACCGGGACCAGGCTCCGTCGGAGATTGTCGAAAATCTTCCATTGCGAAAGCGCGGAAAGCGAATTGGCCATGTGTCGCGCATCTGCACCCGGAACTCGTGGCAAAAGCCATTGCGTGATCTGCCAGTCGCCACGAATCCAACGATGGCGTCTGTCAACGTCCACGTTGTAACGGGAAGGATATTCTTCATAGAATTCCACATCACTGACGAGTGCGGAGCGCGCATGACACGCCTCCAGCAGGTCGTGGCTCAGGATGGTATTCTCTGGGAATCGTCCCGCCATCGCCCGTTCGAACGCGTCGACATCGTAAATCCCTTTTCCGATGAAGGAACCCTCCTGAAAAACATCCTGGTACACATCCGAAACCGCTCGCGTGTAAGGGTCGATTCCAGCTTCACCTGCGAGTAGCCGCACGAACCACGACCGCCGCGCGCTCGGTAAACTCACCCCCACGCGCGGTTGTAGAATGCTGTAACCTTCGCGGACAATTCCGCGCCTGGAGTCGAATTCGGGCTGGTTCAGTCGATGGGCCATCGTTCCCACAAGTTGACGAGCCGCGTCACGTGGTAGTTGTGTGTCGGTATCCAGTGTTATGACATACTTGATGGCCGCCAAAATGGATGTCTCCCCCACAATTTCGGAAAAGCATTCGGACGAGCCACCCCTAAGCAAAGAATTGAACTCCGTCAGTTTGCCCCGTTTGCGTTCGTACCCCATCCATAAGCCTTCGCACGCATTCCAGCGGCGCGGGCGGTGAAACAGGAAAAAGATACTGTTTCCGGCTGATGAGTATTTGACATTAAGCCCCTCGACTCCTGCCAGCGCCTGGTCGAGCAATGCTTGATCGACTGATAAAACTTCTGTCGGGGCGTCCGTGAAGTCGGTCAACAGCGCGAAATGAAGGTATGGATCCCGGTTGGCAAGATGATGAATCTCCAGAGTCTCGATCAGGCGGTCAACGCGCTCCGCGTTGGTTAGCATTGTCGGCACTACCACCATGGTTCGGCAATCGGAAGCGATCCCAAGGGAATAATCGAGCCGCGGCAGCAGGGAGGGCTTAACCAGAAGATTCGACAGCCAATTCAGCAACGCTACCGCCAACTGGCTCGCGCAAACGAGAAAAACCAGCGTTTGGAAAATGAACTTCCATTCCGATACTCCCGGATTCCAGATCTGAACGGCAAAAGAAGTGGTGGCCACCAGCGTTAGCACCACAATGCCACCCGCATAAAACGCTAGTGGAAACCGATGGATGCTTCGTTCGATGAACGTTTGCCACGGCCGTCGCATCTTCGTGTCGCGTTCGAGGGTTGTACGGCCTTTGTCGATGAGATAATACCCGACATGGGATTCGCGATCCTTGAGGCTCTTTAGCCCGGCGTTCTCCTTGGCGAAATGAATCGCCCGTTCAGCGACCTCCGCTTCCGTCTTCTGGCTATGCCGGGCGATGAATTCAACCGAATGGCGATATCGATCGCGGGTCGAAAAATCCATGTCGCTGTAAATCAGCGAGGGATCGCTGCGCAAAGTATGCTCTACCAGGCTGAGCGACTCCACGAATTCCTTCCAGTCCAGGCAGCCCAGGAAGCGAAGGCTGGCGATGCTGTGACTGACCGAAACCTGGTCCGCTGCCTGATTCTGGCTTTCCAATTGGACCAGTTGTTCAATCGAAAGCCCTTGTTCAACGAGTCGTTGATCCAGCCAGTTGCGCGCGAGGTGCAGCACCGGACTGTGCCGGGACAATCGTTGGCAAAATTCCGCCACAAACGAACTTGTACTCGGAAGTTCCGATGTCGCCATTTCCGCCACCACCACTACGAGCTGGGAGGGAGTTTTTTCCGCCACTTGCTGTAACCGATCCACCCATCGATCGGCAAGATCACGCTCGTTGCGGGCAATTGCGAGCCGGGTCGCCACGCGCTGCAGATTCTCGATCAGTCCCAGCCGCAACATGATCGGAATCGCCCATAATTCGCCCAGTTTCAACGAAATCACGCTTTGGTATGCGGCGATGAATGCACTGAGAGGATCCGCATCAATTTGTGCATCGACGTGCGAAATCAATTCAAGCACGATGTCGTAAACGCGCGGGAGTCCGATCGAATGCCCGTTGGAGAGGCGGGGCAATTCCCGGCTGTAGCCCCGCGGCAGATGCCGTCGCGCCATTTGGATCTGCTCTTCGATCAGGTAGAAATTGTCCAGGAGCCATTCTGCGGCCGGCGTAATCGCCCGGCTTGGATTTACAGCGAGGGTTGATCGATTAAAAGCGCGCAGCACCCGTTCATTTTCGTCCAGCCGGGCCAGCAAATTGTTGGAACTGATCTGCGTTGTTATCTGATGATCAGCCGCGAGCGATTTGGCATGTCGTACGAGCTGTTCCACGCTAAACAACTCCGCCCTCAGCGGTCGCTCTCCCAAATCTCCCAACACCGGCGTCAATCGCTGCCCGGCTAATAGGTTTTGCCAGCGTGACCTAAGACCTTGCATCTATTTTGATTTTGAAATGTCTCGAATGGCGCACCGTTAATGGCCGCTAGCTGCTATTATCCCCTCCTCAGCAACAGTATACTAAGAAGCGCTCGCCGCCATGGGGTATAACCCCACTTGCGAATTTGGAGCCGCTTTTTTCTCTCTTCCAGCTTCGAAATCGCGCCAGCGTCTTGGACTGTGGTTGCCCTCAACCGCTTTGCAGAGCGTGAAAAGGACGTGACGACCAAAAAAGGCAGCAGCCCACAACCGCGTTTCGCGATGCCCTTATCGCAGAAAAATGAGTAAATTCCAACTCTCAGTTTCCAATAATTGGAAACTCACTTTCTTTTACTATCGCCCTCACGAGCTAGCGCATTATATTCCTCAGTCTGGCGCTTCCAAAGTTCCGAAAGTTCACGCACTTTTCCTGGTTTTTTAACCGCAAGATTTTTCATTTCCGAGCGGTCACGACTGAGATCATAAAGCTCCCAGGGACTCTCTTTCCCTGCCGCCACGATCTTCCAGCTCCCCACTCGCAACGCTCGATTGCCTTCATGCAACCACCACAACGATTCATGAGCGACAGTCCCGTCTCTGGCAAAAAGTGGTACGAGGCTCAGTCCCGGCTTCGGTGGTGCCCACCCTCCTTTCCAGCTTTCAAAACTCTTGCCCCCGGCTAATTCCAAAATGGTCGGCACGATATCGATCACATGTCCCGGCGTCTTGCGCAATTCACCAGCGACCTTAATTCCCTGCGGCCAATTCACGATGAGCGGAGTGGAAATACCCCCTTCATGCACCCAGGTTTTGTGCCTGCGAAATGGTGTGTTCGCCAGGCTCGACCATCCCGGCCCAATGCTCAGAAACGTGGCTCCAGTCCCGCAGATGGCATCTGGATCATTCCCATCCCCGCGCACCATCATCTCCGCACTGGCCCCATTGTCCGAAAGAAACAGTACAAGCGTGTTCTGGGCCGCTCCCATGGACCGAATCTGCGCGAGCACGCGGCCGATCTCCCGATCCATCCGATCCACCATGGCCGCGTGTACCGCCATTTTATCCGCCTGACACTTCCGCTGGGTCGCATTCAACTTGCGCCACGGCACCGGGCGATTCACTTCGTTCGTTC
>JAQGOX010000238.1 GCA_028293365.1 Verrucomicrobiales bacterium
AGGCCCTCATCGAGGGAACGTGGGATTTGGTTATTTCAGATTATGTGCTTCCCCGATTTACAGGAATGGAAGCGTTGCGGATACTTCAGGAAGCCGATCTAAGCCTCCCCTTTGTCATTATTTCGGGAAAGATCGGGGAGGACGTTGCGGTCGAGGCTTTGAAAGCCGGAGCCAGCGACTATCTCCTTAAAGATCGTTTGACACGTCTCGGTCCGGCCATCGAGCGCGCCCTTGAGGAACACGCGCAATACCGCCGCCGTCAACAATCAGAACAGGCTTTGCGCGAGAGTGAAGAACGATACCGCCGCCTGGTGGAATCTTCGCCGGAGGCGATATTTATCTATAGCGAGGGCAAGTTTGTATTTATTAATCCCGCTGGGGTTAAATTATTCGGTGCTGCCAGTCCGGTGGATTTAATCGGCAAATCGGTTTTGGATTTGATTCACCCGGATTACCACGCGGGTGCGTCGGAATATATGAGGCTAACCCTGCAAGGTGTCGACCGGCCTCTTCTGCAACTCCAGGTTGTCCCACTGACTGGCGATCCTGTCATGGTTGAAGCGATTGGCCGCGATATTTCCTACCATGGCGACAGCGCGGCGCACATGATATGTCGCGATATTACCGAGCGGAAGCGCATGGAGGAACAATATCAAAACGTGCAAAAAATGGAGGCGATCGGCAGGCTCGCAGGGGGTGTCGCTAATGATTTCAACAACTTGTTAACCGTGATCATCGGCTATTCTGGCCTTGTGCGTTCCGCTCTTGGACCGGACAATAGTGCCTCGAAAGATCTGGAACAGATCAGCACCAGTGCGGAAAGGGCTGCGAGTTTGACCCAACAATTGCTCGCCCTCAGCCGAAAACAGGTCATCGCCCCGATTGAAACAAATCTCAATATACTGATCTCCAAATCGCATGATCTTCTAAGCCGCATTTTGGGAGAGGGGGTCGAAATCGTCCAACGCTTTGCGCCCGACCTCGGCCCCGTTCGCGCTGATCCTGACCAGATCCAAAACGTAATTCTCAATCTTGCGGCCCAGGCCAGGGCCTCGATGCCCGGAGGTGGCAGGTTTTCGATCGAGACGCGGAATGTTCATCTGACAGAGAAGGATCTTTCCGCGGGCCCAACCTTGCGCCCCGGCGACTATATTTTGCTGACGATCTCAGACAGCGGCCGTGGCTTTTCAAAGGAAGTTGAAGATCACATTTTTGAACCGTTCTACCGTTCAGAACATGGTGGTCTGCAGGCCTCTGGCCTGGGTTTAGCCTCGGTTTATGGTGTCGTTCGGCAACACGGCGGCCATGTTGCCTTCACCAGTGAAGTCGGCAAAGGGTCCACCTTTCGCATATTTCTTCCGCAATTGCAGACGATTTCCAAAGCCTTGCCAGCTAATCGCGCTCAATTTGGCGATGGCCCGGTGGATCCAACCGTTTTGGTGGTTGAAGACGAGGCTGTCTTGCGCGACTTTGCGCAGCTCGTGCTCTTGAAAAAAGGTTATACCGTCCTGTTGGCTGAAGACGGTGCGGAAGCTCTCAAAGTTGCGGAAAATTATGGCCGGCCCATCCACCTCTTGTTTACAGATGTTGTCATGCCGCAGATTGGTGGTGTGGAATTAGGCCGCGAAATTCGTAGGATTTACCCGGAAATCAATGTGCTCTACACCTCGGGCTATCCACGCGATGGGGTGCTTGAACAGGGGATTGTGGACTCCAATTTCGAGTTTTTGACCAAGCCCTACACCGCTCAAATCCTTCTTCACCGCGTGGGGCAACTTTTGCCATCACCGGCTGCTCGCTGATTCGATTCGCGTCGGAGGTTGAATCTGAGTTGCCGGGCTCAGTCGGCTGGATCTATTGAAACCGAAGGTGGAGACAGTTTCGAAGCGCGAAGTTGCCAGGCTTCTAAAGTGGCGGTGTAAATTCCGTGCCGAGCTGGTACCAAACAATAGATCAAGCCCCAGACTGAGAGTGAGCCAGAGGCCCAGCACCATTTGCCAGTTTGGGGTAAAGGAGATGCCTAATCTGGCGATTCCCGCAAGAGAGATTACGCCAACAAATAAAACCCAGGGTAATACCAGAATGCGTGCCCGGACTCCCATCGCTGCCTTTCCGGTCTTGAGACTTCGGACGCCGAGCCACATTCCCAACCAGGAAATCGCGAGCAGATCTGCGGCGAATACGATCATCCCTGCGAATGAAGTGCTGACCCACGCGGAATCGATTACCGAGCCTGATTGCCGCCAGGCGCCCCAAAACGTCATGCATACGTCCGCAACCAGAATGATGCAGGCTGGAATTAAAAACTGACGGCTCAAGGCTCGTAATTGGCCGTTGATTATTTCAGAGACAGTCAATGGTGTTGAAAGTGTCAGTTCGAGGGCGCCCGAGCGGCGATCTTCCGAAAACAGGCGCGACGCTTCGGACGCAACCCACCATTTAAGAGCCGTGTGGAGCGCGAGCATGGTAAGAACATAAACAAACTCCTCCTGCATGTCCCTGGGGTACTTATTTGCCAGATACAGCCAGAATGCACCCACGAGGCCGAGAAAGACGAACGGATAAAAGCTTTTCCGCGTGGGACGGCTGGCGAGCCAAAAAAACGGATTGATATTGAGCATTTGCGAGCGTACAGCTGCGCGCAATCGGGCGTCGCCGCTGGTCCAGTTTGCCCATTTCTCGATCCAGCGCGCTTTGCCCGGGCTTGCCGGGTGGTCCTGCCATAGGCGCGGAACCGCATTGCTTGCGACCGTCAGCAGAAGCAGGCTAAAAGCGCTCAATACTCCAATGCATTTCCAAAAAGACTGGAAGGCACTCGCATATTGTGCGTCAAAAGCCAGCATGTAAGCGTAAGGCGCGGTGGCGAGGAGCGCTGAATCAGAAGTGCCAGCAGCGAACCTTGTCCTTATGGAGTGCACCAGGGGAATAATCGCCGCGAACACAATGATCAGAAGAAGTGCAGCCCCTCGTGCTCTTCGGTCCGATTTGCTGATCGCCGAGCAGAACATTCCGCAGGAGACCGAAAAAAGGAGCGTGATACAGAGCACCAGCACCATGCGCCAAAATTCGCCCACATTAACGCCTCCCAGCAGCAATGGAACCGCCAGTAGCGGAAAGATGGCAATTAAACCGTAAAAGGAGTTTAGGGACGTCGCCACCAGTTTCCCCAACACCACATCGAATCCGCGCAGATCTGTTAAAAAGAGAAGCCCGAGAGTGCCTTCTCTTTTCTCCTCGCTGATACTGTCGGCGGTTGTTAGGCCAATCAGCAGCGCGTAGGCCATAGCCAGACCGGATAGTCCGCTGAAGAGGGAGCTTCCCTGCCTTCCGAAATTATAGGACTGACTAAACGTGAGCCAGATCCAGAAGAAGAGCAAGGTGGCCACAAGGGCCGCGAAGAAGCGTACCCAGAAGGTGCGCGGCTTTCTTGAAGCGACGCGCAACTCCCGAGTGACGACTGGCAGAAATGTCATAGAACGAATCTATGCATTCCTTTGCATCCGAAAAGCTGAATATACCCGGCACCGAAATTTCTTTTCAGTCGGACCTTTGTTAAAGCTGTTTTACGGCTCCAAGTTGTTGGTACAGACTTAGAAAATCAAAATTGTTCCAGGCCTCCACGATTTTCCCGTCTTTGATGCGCGCCACGCAAATGCCATTCATTAAGACGGAACGGCCGGTGGCGGGGAATCCGAGCGTTTCACCCGAGTGCGTGCCCCGCACCGAGCATCGCGCGCAAACCAGGTCCTGCTCTGCCAGCGTCGATTCGACTGCGACCTTTAATCCTGGAAACGCATTTTTAAATTTCTCATGAAATGGTTTGAACTCGGCAGGGCCAACAATCGGTTTCGACTCATTGTTCGTCAGCCCATAAACCAGGCCCTGTCGATCTAGCATTTCGTCGATCGCGGCCGATCGACCCTTGTTCCAAACTTCTTCGAACCAGCGGTGTATTAAAACCTTGTTTGCGGTGGTCATGGGCTCAGGTTGTACGTGCAGTTTCCTCAAATGACAAGCTCCTCGCGTTTGGCCAGGAACCGGCGCGGAAAACATGCAGGCCAGCTTCCGTACTATAATCGGCGGGATTACTTTTCTAAAATCTTTTCTTAATTGACTGCTCTCTTGAAGTTTACAGGGATAAACAGTTCAAAATGCTTTGTTAAACCGCTTCCGATGTGGAAAGTCAGACCAGATTGAGGATTCAGGCCTATAGAGTCCTCAGGTTGACGCTATAGCCGCAGGGTCGATACTCGATCTCTTGTCATGGTTAGCCCTGACACGGAGGGTAGATTAACTGAATTGAAGCATATGTATCTGGGCAATCATGTGGAGAAAAGGCGGTTGCTGGAATGCAAGTCGGTCCTTCAATTACTGGCGGTTATTCTGCTTGTCACGAGCGGAGGAGCTCCTTCCAAGGCAAATTCACTTGCACTTCCCTCAATTGGAGATCACTCGCTGAAAGTGTTGAGTCCTGTAATTTTGGAGTTATCCCTCGTGACTACTAAATCACCCGACCCAGCATCCACGGTTCAATGGAGTTTTGTCGAATCCAATTTCTCTCTCAGACTGCCTTCCTTGTCCAGTTTCGTAGTCGAGGTCGATTCTACGCCGGTCGCTATCGCACGAGTCGGTTTCAAAAGGCGCCCTCTCTACGCTCCACTGAAAACCCGAGACCTGCGCATCGGAAATTACCTCTACCTCGTTCTCCAGGTTCCGTTATCCGACGGCCAAAAGGTAACCGTAACGAATCCGGCCGGCGACCTGTGGCCGGCGGCAACCACCCAATATTCAGCGGTCGTGGACTCTTTTAGTTACAATCCAGCGCTGCACGTGAATCAAGTCGGTTACCTGCCGGACCAATCTAAAAAAGGGATGATCGGGTATTATTTGGGCAGCCTCGGAGAAATGGAAATTCCTGGCTCAAGTTTTAATATCGTAAACGTTCAGACACGACAGGTGGTTTTTACCGGTTCGACTACCAATCGTCGTGATGTTGGTTTTGAATACACTCCCGCGCCCTATCAGAAAGTATATGAAGCGGATTTCACGGCATTTCAAACGCCGGGCGAATACGTGCTTCAGGTTCCAGGAATGGGAGTTTCATTGCCGTTCCTAATTAACGACGGTACCGCCGCCGCGTTTGCCCGGGCCTTCGCGCTCGGCTTATATCACCAACGCTGTGGCACCGATAACGCCCTTCCTTTCACACGCTTTGGCCATGGCGCATGCCACATGGCGCTCGCGGAGGTTCCCGACATGAGCTTTGCCTCAGTCAATTCACAACTTGCAAACGAATCCTCCGACTACGCCGATAATCCTTACCACAGTGCGCCTCAACTAAAAAATGTTGATTCAAGCCTTTACCCATTCATCAACAAAGAGCCGGTCGATGTTTCTGGAGGACATCATGATGCGGGCGACTACAGCAAATACACGATTGACAGTGCGTCTCTCATTCATCACCTGGTTTTCGCCGCCGATTCTTTTCCGGGCGTCGGCGCCCTGGACAATTTAAACCTGCCCGAAAGCGGAGATGGAAAAAGCGATCTGCTCCAGGAAGCCAAATGGGAGGCTGATTTCCTGGTCAAAATGCAGGACGCTGATGGCGGTTTTTACTTTCTGGTCTATCCCCGAAACCGGACTTATGAAGACAACGTTCTCCCCGATCATGGAGATCCGCAGGTTGTATTTCCAAAAACGACCGCGGCGACGGCCGCTGCCGTGGGTGCCCTGGCCGAAATCGCCTCGTCTCCGGCGTTCAAACAACAGTTCCCTACTGAGGCCGCAAGTTATCTCCTCCACGCCACGGAAGGTTGGGTCTTCCTCACGAACGCCATCGCAAGATTCGGAAAAAACGGCTCGTACCAGAAAATTACTCATTACGGCAACGAATTCATGCATGATGATGAATTGGCCTGGGCTGCGGCCGCAATGTTCGTTGGGACCGGGAATCCGGCGTTCCATAAATATCTCAAGTCATTCTACGATCCCTCTGACCCCAATACTTTGCGGTGGACCTGGTGGCGTTTGTTTGAAGGCTACGGTTGTGCGGCGCGCGCCTACGCATTCGCCGCCCGTTCGGGACGCCTTCCCGCTTCCGCTCTGGACCCCGATGATCGTGAGAAATGCGTGGCGCCGATCCTTGCCTCTGGCGACGATATTGCGCGTTTTGCCCGGCAAACCGCCTACAACACAAGCTTCCCCGATCCGGATAAAGCATTCGGCAACGCAAGTTGGTACTTTTCGTCCGAGCGGGCGTTTGAAATGGCCACCGCGTTCCAGTTGATCGCCAAACCCGCCTATCTGGAGGCAATTCTCGGCAACATGAACTA